>NZ_CP104064.1:4500000-4632428 GCF_026651605.1 Alicyclobacillus dauci
TGTAGCCCATCACCCGATTATGTCACACCGCCACCGCCGCAATCCGGCAGTTTGGGGCTTGCTGCAGGCCCCTGGCCCGAAAATTAAGTGACGAATCGTTCCCGCCACACTCGCCACGTTCCCGCCACCCCTGGCGCGACCCACGCCACTACCCGCGTCTCCACACATCCGCCAGCAGTCGCGCGGCAACCTGTGTGGGGCTGACATCCGTCTGGTCCTCGATGAGGACTCGCCACGTCTCGTCGTCATGCATGCGCTGGAGGACGCGTGCTTTCAAGCCCTGCTCGAGGAGGGCAAGAATGTGCGATCGGCGACGGACTTGCGCTCGTTGTTCGACGTCGGGTCGCTGTTTCATGTGCTCGTCGTGACGCAGAACGGCCTGCCAGACTTCCTCTACGCCTTCGCCGACAGTGGCGATGGTTTTGACAATGGGCGGCTGCCAACCGTTTCGCCACAACGTCTTTTCATGAACCATCAGAGTTAATGCGCGGAACATGGAAGCCGCGCCTGGATCGTCGGCTTTGTTGAGCACGAATATATCGCCGATCTCCATGATCCCCGCCTTCGACGCCTGTACGGCATCGCCGGCGCCAGGAGTCAAGACCAGTGCCACTGTGTCGGCCACGTGTAGTACATCAAGCTCAGCCTGCCCAACGCCAACGGTTTCCAACAAGATGGTATCGCATCCGAATGCGCTCATGGCCATCAACATCTCGCGCGTTGCTGATGCCATGCCACCTTGATAGCCGCGGTTGCTCACGCTTCGGATAAACACGCCGGGGTCGCCGCTGTGGTGGGCCATGCGGACGCGATCGCCCAGGAGTGAACCGCCCGTGAAGGGGCTCGACGGATCGACGGCAAGAACGCCAACGGTTTGGTCGAGGGATCGGAGGTGTTTGATGACCTGATCGACCAATGTTGATTTTCCCGCACCGGGTGCACCGGTGAAGCCCACAATGCGCGCCCTGTCCGAAAATGGATAGAGCGCCTCCAGTAACGTTTCTTTCTCAGGATGGTCATCCGCCAAGTAGGAGAGTACACGGGCAAGAGCCCGTCTGTCCCCCTGACGAATTCGATCCACCAACGCATGACTCATGTCTATCAACGCTTCCTTTGCAAGCCTCTGTCCGCTCAGTCTCTGTCCCTCTCCGTCACAAGAGTCCACATTCCACATGTCCCTCTTGTTTGCGTCGGATTAGTTGCCTTTCAAAATTCCTCTCGCGATGACGACGCGTTGAATCTCGTTCGTACCCTCGTAGATCTGCGTGATCTTGGCGTCACGCATCATCCGCTCGACCGGATACTCCTTGATAAATCCGTAACCGCCCAGGATCTGCACCGCTTCGGTCGTCACTTCCATAGCCGTGTCGGAGGCGAACACCTTGCTCATGGCCGATGCTTGGCTATACGGAAGCCCGCTCGACTCCAACCAAGCTGCTTGGTACGTCAACAGGCGAGCGGCCTCGATTTTCGTCGCCATGTCGGCCAGTTTAAATTGAATGGCCTGCAAGTCCGCAATGGGATGCCCAAATTGTTTGCGCTCCTTCGCATAATTGCGTGCAAACTCAAAAGCGCCTTGGGCAATTCCGAGCGCCTGCGCGGCAATTCCGTTCCGACCGCCATCCAGTGTCATCATGGCGATTTTGAAACCGAAACCTTCGTCGCCAAGAAGGTTTTCGGCGGGAATGCGGCAGTCCTCGAAGACGAGTTCCGCTGTCGTGGAACCCCGAATGCCCATTTTGTCTTCGTGTTTGCCGATGCGGAATCCAGGGGTGCCTGCTTCGACGATAAATGCGGACACGCCACGGGTGCGTTTCTCCGGGTCAGTCAGGGCGAAGACAACATACACGTGTGCGGGCCCGGCGTTCGTGATGAAGACCTTGTTCCCGTTCAAGATATAGCTGTCCCCGTCACGCTTCGCCGTCGTGCGCATGCCTCCGGCGTCGGAGCCGGAACCTGGTTCCGTCAAACCGTATGCACCAAGCCATTTTCCCTCCGCCATGGGCCGCAAATACTTCTGTTTTTGTTGCTCTGTGCCGAACTTGTATATTGGCCACCCTGCAAGACTGGTGTGTGCAGATAGCGTGACACCAGTGGATGCGCAAACGCGAGATAATTCTTCTACGGCAATGACGTATCCGAGGTAATCCATCTCCGCGCCGCCATACTGTTCGGGCCAGGGGATGCCGGTGAGGCCGAGATCGCCCATTTTATGAAAGATATCGATATCGAATGAAGCGTCTCTGTCCCGATCCGCCGCGCCAGGTGCAACTTCCTTCTCGGCGAAGGATCGAACCATGTCACGCAACTGTTGGTGTTCTTTGCTGAGTACAAACTGCAATGTCGTCACCTCTATACCATGATGGTCAAGCGGTCGTACGGACCTCGAATAGGCTCCCGCTCCCTGCCAGCCGCTATTTTTTCAGGGTCTCTTTGAGCAATTGACGCGCAATAACCACGCGCTGAATCTGATTCGTACCTTCGTAAATTTGCGTCACCTTGGCGTCGCGCATAAGGCGCTCAACGTGGTATTCGCGAATGTACCCATAGCCCCCGTGCAACTGAACCGCGTCAGTCGTGACGGACATCGCGCCGTCCGATGCGAATAACTTCGCCATCGACGCCTCTTTGCCGCAAGGCTTGCCCGCGTCTTTGAGCTTGGCCGCGTGGTAGATCAGCCAGTGCGCTGCTTCCACGCGCGTTGCCATGTCGGCGAGCAGCATCTGGACAGCTTGCAATTGCGCAAGGGGGCGACCGAACTGTTGTCGATCTTGAACGTAGCGTGCCGTCAAATCCAAGGCCGAACGGGCAATTCCCTGTGCTTGCGCGGCAATGCCGATACGTCCACCGTCCAACAGCTGCATGGCGATGCGAAAGCCCTCGCCCTCTTGACCGAGGAGACTGGCCGCAGGGATGTGTGCATCGTTGAACGTCAGCGCACACGTGGAAGAGCCGTGGAGGCCCATTTTCTTCTCCGTGGGCCCGATAGTGAAACCAGGGGTATCGCGCTCGACCAAAAACGCTGAGACGCCGCGTTTTCCTTTCGTCGGATCGGTCACAGCAAACACGCAAAAGAGGTTCGCTTCCCTAGCGTTCGTGATGAATATCTTTTCGCCGTTGAGAATGTATTCATCCCCTTGTTTTACCGCGCGTGTCCGAATCCCACCCGCGTCCGATCCGGCCGACGGCTCGGTCAAAGCAAACGCCCCGATCCACTCACCCGACGCCAAGCGAGGCAAGTACGCTTGTTTCTGCTCGTCCGTCCCGAAATAGAGAATGGGAAACGATCCGACTGACGTGTGAACGGCCAACATGACACCGAGAGCGGCCGAAGCGTAGGAAATTTCTTCAATGGCACTGATGTACGAGATGAAGTCCGCGCCCACGCCCCCGTACTCCTCGGGAATCGGGAGGCCGAGCAGGCCTAGCCCGCCCATCTGCTTGACGATGTCATGGGGGAATTCATCCGTTTCATCCAACTGGATGGCCCGCGGCGAGATGACTTCTCGTGCAAAGCGGGACACCGTTTCGCGAAGAGCCAATTGCTCTTCACTAAAGTCAAAGCTGAGCATCATTCCCACCTCCCAAACACAAAGTTATTCGCCTCGGAATTCAGCGGATCGCTTTGCTAAAAAGGCGTTCATGCCCTCCTTTTGATCACGCGTCGCGAACGTGAGACCAAAGAGATTTGCCTCCATGGCTTGACCCTTGCTTAAATCGAGCTCAGCGCCGTCATAAACAGCGCGCTTCACATAGCCAAGGGCAACTGGCCCCAAGGCCTTTAGTTGATTTGCATAGGCAATGCCTGCATCAAGGAGTGCATCTTCCGAAACAACTTGACTGACAAGCCCATAAGCGAGCGCCGTTTGGGCGTCGATGCGCTTCCCCGTCAGCAACATATCAAGCGCCCGGCCTTGGCCAATGATACGGGGCAGGCGCTGACTGCCGCCGAATCCAGGCAGCACGCCAAGCGTTACTTCGGGTTGTCCGAATTGCCCGCCTTCGGCAGCAATGCGAACGTCACACGCCATCGACAGCTCCATGCCCCCGCCGAGAGCAAACCCATGAACAAGCGCGATGGTGGGCTGCGGAAGGTTTTCGAGCGCCGTGAACACCCGTTGTCCAAACCGTGCAAACTGCTCTGCTTCCTGTGCAGTCATCGCCTGCATTTCCGAGATGTCCGCACCCGCCGCAAACGCTTTGCCTTCGCCCCGAATGATGACGGCGCGCAAATCGCGTCTGCCGGACAGCATGGCGATATTCGCACCCAGCTCAGAGAGAACCGCCCGGTTGAGGGCATTGCGCTGCGCTGGTCGATTGAGCGACAAAACAGCTATCTGCTCGTCAATGTTCACCTGGATCAAATTCGCTTCAGTCAATGTGTGCTCCCCCGTTTACTCGTAGACGTAGAATCCCCGTCCAGTTTTCTTGCCCAACCAGCCTGCTTTCACGTATTTGCGCAAGAGCGGGCAGGGACGATACTTGGAATCGCCAAAGCCTTCATACAGCACTTCCATGATAGACAAGCACGTGTCGAGGCCGATAAAATCGGCCAACGTGAGTGGTCCCATGGGATGGTTCATGCCCATCTTCATGACCGCGTCGATATCCTGCGGGCTGGATACGCCCTCGTAGACACAATAAATCGCCTCATTGATCATCGGCATCAAGACGCGGTTCGACACAAAGCCAGGGAAGTCCTGTACCTCGACGGGGTGTTTGCTGAGTTGTTTGGCGAGATCGACAACCGTTTGATAGACTTCCTCGTCCGTCGCCAGCCCCCGAATGACTTCCACCAGTTGCATGACAGGCACTGGATTCATAAAGTGCATGCCAATGACCAACTCTGGCCGACTCGTCACAGCAGCGATCTCCGTAATGGGAAGCGACGACGTATTGGACGCGAGAATGGCACCCTCCTTAAGCGTATGGTCAAGCTTGCGGAAGATGTCCAACTTGATGTCCAGGTTTTCCGTTGCCGCTTCTATCGCCATGTCTGCATCCCGGCCATCCGCGATGTCGTCCGAGAGCTGGATGCGGCTGAGAATGGCCGCCTTGTCCTCTTCCGTTATGCGTCCTTTGGAAACCTGCCGAGACAGGTTTTTATCTATGTTTTCGTACCCCTTTTGCGCATAGTCAAAAGAGATGTCATTCAAAATGACTTCCAGGCCGGCAGTCGCCACCACTTGGGCGATGCCGTTCCCCATTTGACCAGCACCCACAACCAGTACGGTTTGAATCGTTTTAGCCATGCGCGTATGAGCCTCCTTGCCCGTCTCTGAAAAAAGCTGCGGCGGTCCTAATAGTCGGTGTGGATCAACGCAATCCGGAACGATCGCTGTGCTGTACTTCCCACACAAGACATTCGTGTACGCCTTGATCACCCAAACACTTCCACGAGCACCGCATCCCCCTGAGCCGCACCACTACATATGGATGCCACGCCCAGCCCGCCTCCGCGGCGGCGAAGTTCGTGAATGAGCGTCGTAACAATCCGAGCGCCACTGGCTCCGATCGGGTGCCCCAAAGCCACGGCCCCACCGTTCACGTTCACTTTGTCCATGTCCAGATCGACGAGTTTCGCACACACCAGCGGGACGGCGGCGAATGCTTCATTGATCTCGACGAGATCGATATCCGCAAGAGAAACACCCGTCTTCTTCACCAACTCTTGGATAGCAAGGGCCGGCGTGATAGGAAATTCGCTCGCCTCCGTCGCGATCTCGACATACCCCAAAATCCGAGCCAACGGCCGATATCCATTCGCCTTCGCGTAGTCTTCATCCATGACAACGACCGCCGATGCCCCATCGTTTACGCCAGGCGCGTTACCAGCCGTCACAGTCCCATCGGCCTTGAAGACTGGCCCCAAGTTGGCCAATTTAGCAAGCGATGTGTCTCGTCGCGGCGATTCGTCCTCCGAGACAATCCGCTCCTCGCGACCCACTTTCGCCTTGACAGGCACGATTTCCTCCGCAAACTTCCCAGCATCGATGGCCGCTATGGCCAGCTCATGACTCCGCAGCGCGAACGCATCTTGCGCTTCTCGCGTGACACCGTACTTCTGTGCCGTATCACTGCCGTGCACAGCCATATGGACACCGTGAAACGAGCAGGTGAGTCCGTCATGGATCATCAAGTCGATCACGTCACCATGCCCCATCCTGAGCCCACTCCGCGCACCTTTCAGCGCATACGGCGCATTCGACATACTCTCCATGCCGCCTGCCACCGCCACGCGCATATCCCCCGCGCGGATCATTGCATCCGCCAGGGTGATGGCCCGCATGCCCGACGCGCACACCTTGTTAACGGTGACTGACGGTGTCTCCCAGGGCAACCCCGCGATCCGCGCCGCCTGCCGCGACGGAATCTGCCCTTGGCCCGCCTGCAGCACCATTCCCATATAGACTCCGTCGATGACATCTGCTGCCACACCGGCCCGTGCCACAGCTGCTTCAATCGCTGCACCGCCCAATTCGACTGCCTGCTTACTCGACAATGCACCCTGGAACTTGCCAAACGGTGTGCGCACGGCACTCACGATCACACTCTTCGTCATCCAAACTCCCTCCCCTATACATGAAACACCCATATGAAAGCGATTGCAACGGGGAATTGTGAAGCGAGGGTACGTGGGGCGTGGGGCGTGGGATGCGGGGCGGCGCCTGGGCCGCCGACGGGGCCGGGATGGCGGGCGGTGGTGGGTGGGGGGCCTGGCGGAGGCGGGCGGCCGGTGGCCGGGTCTGGGAGCCGTGGGGGGCCGGCGTGGCCTGCACGGGAGGCGGGTAGCTGCCTGCAGCCTACCGCGACAAGAGACTTACGTGCCCTTGTTGCTGCCAACTGCATGACTGCATCAAGGCAAGGGCACGAAAGTCCCTTATGCCGCCGATCGCGCCTTCTTCAGACGCGCATGGAGGCGTATAGCGGAATCTGAGTACCTTGTTTGTGCCAAAATCGCCTGGCGTGAGCGTTTAGCGGAACTTTGTTCCCCTAATCCGCCCCGGCCAGCCGCGCCACCGACACCCGCCCGCCTCGGCATGGCACCCGGCACTCGACGTCAGCTAACCGGCCGATACAAGAGACTCACGTGTCCTTGTTGCTGCCAACCGCGTGACTGCATCAAAGCAACGGAACCAGAGTCTCTTATGCCGCCGATCGCGCCTGGTTCATACGTTCATGGAGGCACATAGCGGCATCTGAGTCCCTTCGCCACGCCAAACTCCCGTCGCCTGAGCGTTCAGCGGAACTTTGTTCCCCTAATCCGCCGCCGCGCCGCCGCCCAGCCACCGCACCACCGCAGCCGCACCACCGCAGCCGCACCACCGCAGCCGCACCACCGCAGCCGCGCCACGCGACCCGGCCACCCTCCGCCACACCGGCCCGCGCCCCCCAGGGCGCCAGGCCTCAAACTCAAGCCCCAATCGACATGGCCAGCAGCTCGATCACGTCGTACGTCTGAATTTCTTCTTCCTTGCCGTGGGCCTTCGTGCCGTCGTTCATCATCGTCATGCAGTACGGGCAGGCCGTGCCGATGATGCTCGCGCCCGTCTTGATGGCCTGTTCGGCGCGCATGACGTTGATGCGTGTGCCCGTTTCTTCTTTGAACATGCCACCGCCGCCGGCGCCGCAGCACATGCTTTTGTTGCGGTGGCGTTCCATTTCGACAAGCTTGACGCCTGGGATGGCGTTCAAGATGAAGCGAGGTGCGTCGTAAATGCCATTGTAGCGACCCAAGTAGCAGGAGTCGTGGTAGGTGATGGTCTCGTTCACCGCCACGCTCGGTTTGAGCTTGCCCTGCTCGATGAGTGCGGCTGCGAATTGAGTAGCGTGGATGACTTCCGCTTCGAAGCCGAAATCGGGATATTCGTTTTTGAATGTATTGTAGGCGTGCGGATCGGTGGTGATGATCTTTTTCACGCCGTACGTTTTGAAGATCTCGATGTTGCGTTCAACGAACTCTTGATACAGAAACTCGTTGCCGAGGCGACGTGCAGAATCGCCGTCACTCTCCTCTTCTTCGCCGAGGATGGCGAAGTCGACGCCGGCTTCGAGAAGAATTTTTGCGAATGCCTGAGCGATTTTCTGACTGCGTTGGTCAAACGACGCCGCTGTGCCGACGAAGAACAGGTACTCTGCTTTGCCGTCGACTTCGGCCATGGTTTTGACGTCGAGATCGCCGACCCATTTTGCCCTGTCGCGGCGGGTAATGCCCCACTCGTTCGATTGGCGCTCGAGGTTTTGGAAGACCTTGTTGACCTCCGGTGAAGCCTTGCCTTCGGTGAGGACGAGGTGGCGGCGGAGATCGATGATGTCTTGGACGTGTTCGTTTGCCACCGGGCATGCCTCTTCGCAAGCGCGGCAAGTGGTGCAAGCCCAAATCTCCTCCTCTGAGAAGACACTTTCAAACAGTGGTTGCGTTGACAGATTTTCTGCACCCGCGGCCATTTGCGCCAGCATGCCGGGACCCTCAGCCGTGATGGTGTCTTTCATTTTCAAGATGACGTTTCGCGGTGACAGCGGTTTGCCAGACAAGGTGGCCGGACAGTTGATGTGACAGCGTCCGCACTCCGTACACGCGTAACCGTCGAGCAGTTGTTTCCAGGTGAACTGTTGAATCTGGCCGACGCCGAACTCTTCGACGGATTCGTCTTCGAGATCGAGTTTGCGGAGTTTACCCGGTGAGTCATAACGACGGAAGTACCAATTCGCCATGGCACCCATCATGTGCGAGTGCTTCGATCTCGGAATGACGTACATGAATGAGACTAGGACGAGAACGTGAATCCAGAAGCCGATTTCAGAGACGATGAGAAGACCTGTCGTCGATCCGCCCGTCATCGCGTGTGCAATGCCGTTGAGAACCGGTGACGCGTTGCCAGGATAGTCCCCGTGCAGTGCGATGTCCGCACCGGTTGTCACGAAGTACGTGACGACGAGAAGCGTGATGAAACCGAGGATGAGTCCCGCTTCTAGGCTTGGCTCCGTGCGCATTGGACGAATGACGTAGCGGCGATATGCTGCTACGATAATTGCCGCAATGACGAACAATGAGAACATTTCCTGCATGAACAGGTACCAGGCCATGTGCTCCCATGGGAAGTGCCAGCCGGTGATATGGTAGACGAGGAAGTCCAGATCGCCGAACACTAGGACTAAAAAGCCCCAGAAGATAAACAAGTGGCCGAGACCAGACGGTTCAGCAATGACCTTTTTTTGCAGAATGACGTTCGTGATGAAGCTCCAGATGCGTTCGCCGTGCCGGCCGGATCGAGTTGGATCCGCCTGTCCGAGCCGAAGAAATCGATAGCGATCCCACACGGCTTTACCAAACAAGTACACACCCGTTCCAAATACGAGGACAAATAAAATTAGTTGAATAACGTACAACATCGCGATGCCTCCTTGCATGCCTAAGGGTCGCGGATTCTGATTCGACCAAACGGTCGGTTTACTCAGCATCATATCACAGATGCGGGATAAAAGAATCATTGATTCCTTGGAAAATGTACACGCTTTCCTCTAGAGCCCGTTCGGAACGGCTTTCCCATTTGCCGAGGGCGTGTGCTTTCAACTCGGCACTCTGCCAGGGAAAACGCCTGGGGCAATCATTACGTGACGAGACGACATTGTCCCTTCACACTGAGCACAGTTGATATGTATGGACTTACCCAGTGAATCATCCCCATTTTGTCAGTGGGAGACTATCTGCGTACTATCTGCCGGGTAGACATCTGTGCCTGAGACATCAATCGTAAGAATATTGTAGCAAAAACGACGGCTTTCGACTCACCTTGTCAGTGGAATTTTTACTGGGTTTCAACGGCCTTCTGGTGACACCAACGGGAAAGTGAACACCGTCGTATCGAACGGGTGAAGGAATGACGGATGCCACAGTTGAAAGAGTTCCGGACAAATATAAAGAGGGTGAAGAACCATGACGGAACCACTTGTTACCGTCTTGATTCCAGCATATAACCGAGCAGACTATCTCGGTGCGACGGTAGAAAGTGTGCAGAGACAAACGGAAACAAATTGGCGGTGCATCGTCATCGATGATCATTCCGAAGACAACACACGCGAGGTGGGGTTGCGGTATGTGGCGGGCGATGATCGGATTTCCATATTGACTTTGCCGGAAAATCGAGGTTTAGGCCAAGCACTGAATGCGGGCCTTGAGGAAGTGAGGACACCGTACTTTGTCATCCTGGACAGTGACGACTGGTTTTCCGATCACACCATTTCAGCGTGCCTGACGGAGATGTCGCGTCACACGGACGACGTGTCGCTGGTCTGCGGCAATGCCGCCATTTGGGAGGAGATGGAAGACGGCTCACTGGTCCGCCGGGGAACACAGTTCGGGCAAGCATTCGCGGATCAGTACGAGTTTTTCATGTATGGTCCGAATCTAGTACCGCGATTTTTGCGGACCAGTACGGTGCGGGACGTTGGTGGATTTGAAGTCGATCCGCTGACCCAAGGTCGCATGTTCGAAGACAAGTTGCTCTTGTTAAAACTGATCCACATTAGCCGCTTCGCTTACGTCAACGACGAGCTATACCATATTCGTATCCACAAGACGAATATGACGAAGCCAGAAACGCGCGACAAGTTTATTGAGATCAAGCGCTACATTTACACGCGAATGCTGAAGGAATGGGGGGACGAGTACGAGGTGGAGTTTTTTATACATCCTGAAGGGTGGCTGGATGTAAAGGCCCTGAAGCCAAAAGCCAAGCGACCTGACTGACTCATAGGGGAAACTTCCGGGATCAGACCACGACAACGGCGGAAACGGTGCCAAGTGGGACACTCAAAGTCCCTGCGACCGCTCCCCCAGTTGCGCCCGGCGTTTACTGGACGGCGGTGTTGGCGTAGTGGACGGACCTCTTGCCCGACGCCTGGATGAGGCGGTCTTCTTTCGCGGCGGCGAACGGCGGAATTCATCTTCGCCTCGGTTCCGCGGTGCCGTGTCTTTGACTGGGCTTCCACCCCCGCGAATGAGGGCTCGCGCACGAGCATACAGAACGGCACCGAACTGTCCACACGCCCGACTTGACCAGTCTCCGAGGCGCGTTGTCGATCCGGTTCCCGAGCCACCGGACTCCGACCATTCCCTGGCCATTTCTTCGCGCATCCGCTCCATCATGATGCGTATTTGCTTGTCTTCTTCACTCATGTGCCTCATGGCATTCACCCTGCTCAAACCGAAGTGTCAATCGAATGCGCTGCG
The DNA here is from genome assembly GCF_026651605.1 of Alicyclobacillus dauci. Classification (GTDB taxonomy): domain Bacteria; phylum Bacillota; class Bacilli; order Alicyclobacillales; family Alicyclobacillaceae; genus Alicyclobacillus; species Alicyclobacillus dauci. The sequence goes on from NZ_CP104064.1 coordinate 4,511,234, forward strand.
GGTCCCCGCCCATGATCATGTCGTACTCCATGAAGACACGCCCTCCGTGCCCTGTGACATCGATTTCAAGCCGCTTGGTGGACGTCGTGATTTCCATTGCCTGCCCGCCCACCAACATTCTGGAAGTATGTTCCTCCCCAGCACGAAATGTATGCGTCCACGTGACCAGACCGTGTCGAATCCACGTGAGCGCATCTGCTTCTATTTTCAGTGTCGTCCTCACATCGCCCGTCTTGTCGCTCACTGGCTCTTCATATGAGACGTAGTGTGCGCGTCCGCGTTGCCGCCAAACAGCAGCGGGGATGCGTTCCACTTCCGCATCCCCGCTCCCTTCCGTGTAGCGTTCCCACGACAAGCCACACGTTTGTGCCTGCCGATTGTGTTCGTTGTCGCTCAGCCAAAACATCTGCGTATCACCGCGTAAACGCGAGAAGTGCCTCGCGAATGATTTTGGAAGCGAGAATTTGTGTCTGCTCTGTCGGATCGATTGCAGGTGCGACTTCCACCAAATCAAAACCGACGACGTTGAGCGACCTCATGTACTGAATGGCCCGGAACGCCTCCGGCGCGAAAATGCCGCCGTGTTCGGCGGTGCCTGTGCCGGGGGCCGTGGCGGGATCGAATACGTCAATATCCCACGTTACGTAAATCGGCTTCTCGTGCAGCTCAGGCAGAACAGTGCGCAATGGTTCAGCGAGCTCGAACGGCGCAAAATGCGTGTTCTCACGCGCCCATGCGAATTCTTCGCGGGTGCCAGAGCGAATACCGAATTGGTAGACCTTGTCCGGCCCAATGGCATCGCAGACTTTCTTGATGACCGTCGCGTGCGAGAACGGTTGCCCTTCGTAGTCATCTCGCAGGTCAGTGTGGGCGTCGATGTGGATGACGTGCAAATCAGGATACTTTTCTGCGGCGGCCCGGATCGATCCCCACGAGACCAAGTGCTCTCCACCAAGACCGATAGGCAATTTCCCCGTCTCATAGAGTGCGGACACATACTTGTATATGCGGTGCACACTCTCCTCCGGGTTGCCGAACGGGAGGGGGATGTCCCCTGCATCAAAGTACTGGATTTCGGATAAATCCCGATCCAAATATGGACTGTACTCCTCTAGCCCCAGGCTCACTTCGCGAATGCGCGTCGGTCCAAGCCTCGTCCCACTTCGAAAGGACACGGTCCAATCCATCGGCATACCGTAAATGACGGCATCTGCCGCGTCAAAATCATATGTCGATCCGATGAACACGTTCCCGCTGTACTCCGGCAAAAACGGCTTGTTTACTTCGAATTCGAAACTCATTCGTTGACGAGCTCCTTCACGAAGTTCGGCAAAGCCAAGGCTGCGTGATGAATCCCGAGATTGTAGTACTTAGTATCTTTCACGCGAACTTCTTTAACGTCCTGTGGGCGGTGAACTTTACTGCCCATCGTAAAGCTCCACATCCCCGTCGGATAAGTTGGGATGTGCGCAAGGTAAAGTTTCGTTATCGGGAATGTCTTGCTGATGTCCTCGTTGACCCGGCGGATCAGGTCCTGATTGGCAAACGGGGACTCCGTTTGCGCGGCCATGATGCCGTCCTCTTTGAGCGCCTCAGACACCGAATCGTAGAACGTTTTGCTGAACAGCCCGACAGCTGGTCCAATTGGATCCGTCGAGTCGATGAGAATAACGTCGAACTCGTTCTTGTGTTCCTCGACGTACTTAATCCCGTCAACGATCTGCACGTCAACGCGCGAGTCACTCAAACCCTGTGCGATGTGCGGGAAGTATTTCTTCGACGTTTCCACGACCGCCCCATCGATCTCAGCCAAAACAGCCCGTTCCACAGACGGATGCTTGATGACTTCGCGAATAATCCCGCCGTCCCCACCGCCGACGACAAGCACGTTCTTCGGATTCGGGTGCGTATGCATCGGCACGTGGGACAACATTTCGTGGTACACGAACTCGTCCTTGTCCGTCGTCATGACACATCCATCTAACACGAGAAGCCGACCGTACTGACCTGTCTCGTAAACTTCCATCGTCTGAAATTCGGTTTCTTCACTATGTATCGTCTTTTCGATGCGCAAACCGAGAGACATATTCTCGCTTTGCAACTCGGTAAACCACAAATTCGGCTTGGCCACTGCGCGTATCCCCTTTCTTCTTGCAAGTCCACGCTGGCATGCAGTCCGTATTATACCAAACAACCGGGCCAGGTAAACCGCTGGCACATGCGGCTTGAACACGGGTTAGATATGAAGAACACCTGGAATGGTACGACATGGACCGTTAAATTAACGGTCTCTTGTTCCGTTGTCACCATGTGAGGGTCCATGCAAGGACATCAACGCAACGAAAGTCCCTTGTTAAACCACGGTCACACCCTGAAAGCTGGAATAGGGTCACATAGCGGAATTTGGGTAAGTTGTACGTCCCAAATGCAGGTCGGATGGATGATTAACGTACCATCGTTCCCTAGTCGGTCGGCTCCTCCGCGAGGCTTGCCAGGTGAGGCAGGTAGGAACCTTGGTGCCCATCGAACGTTTACATGAAACGCTCGCGCCCGGGCATAATAATTCCCACAATTACCCTGAGGAGGTAATTCTGTTGCGTAGGCGGCCATTTTTAACCAAAGAGCCAACAAAAGTCTACCGTCCACGAAAACGGGGTACTCGCCTTTGGCTCAATGTCATCTTCATTTCAGTCGTCACCGGTTTCGCCGGTATGTCCACCATCATCATCTTGCTGAGGTGTCTACCGCTGCCGGATCAAAGCGTTGTCAACCCGACCGAGATCGAAAGCGATGACGGTTTGCGACTGGCAGAGTGGACAAGCAGCGGCACCGAACAGCAAGCCGTGCCGCTGTCGCGCATTCCGCAGGCGCTTATCAATGCGACATTGGCTGTCGAAGACACCAATTTCTATCGCGATCACGCCATCGACCTCAAATCAACCGCCCGCGCCTTGTTGGTCAACATGAAGCACGGGAGTGTGGTTCAGGGCGGATCGACCATCACTCAGCAGCTCGCAAAGAACTTATTTCTTTCCCAGGACAGAACGTATTCTCGGAAAGTGCGAGAGGCCCTCTTCGCCATGCAACTGGAATTACATGAACCGAAGGACTGGATTCTCGGCCGCTACCTGAATGTCGTGTATTACGGGCACGGTGCGTACGGCGTTCAGTCTGCAGCGCGGCTTTACTTTAATAAATCAGTCGACGAGTTGAATGTAGCCGAATGCGCCTTGCTCGCAGGTCTTCCGAAAGGCCCGTCCATCTACTCGCCGCTGACCAGCATGGACAAAGCAAAAGAACGCCAGCACGTCGTCCTACAGCGCATGGTCGCCGCTGGCTATCTCACACAAGAGGCAGCCCGAACGGCGTACAACACGCCCATTACCATCGCCAAGTTCCACAGCCCTATTGTGCAGGCACCATATTTCACGCAGGTGGCCGTGGACGAAGCGAAACGCCAGTACCAGGTCACCAACGAGCAATTGTACCAGGGCGATGTGCGGATTCACACGACGCTCGATCCGCTCCTGCAACAAGCCGCCGAACGCGCACTGATGACAACGCTGCCGAAGCACAGCGACATCCAGGCGGCCCTCGTCGCTATGGATCCGGAAACGGGCGCTATTAAAGCGCTCGTGGGCGGCCGCAACTTCAGGATGAGCCCGTACAATCGGGTGCTGGCGCCGAGGCAGCCGGGATCGACATTCAAAGGCATCCTCTACACAGCGGCCTTGGAGCACGGCTGGACGCCCGCGAACGAGGTCGACAGCAAACTGACGACATTTGTCTACGGACCAAACCATGACAAGCAATACACAGTCCACGACTATGGCGACTTCTACGCGGAGCGGCCGTTGACGTTGAGGGAGGCACTGGCGAGATCCGACAATGTGTACGCCGTCCACACGAACCTCGCAATCGGCCCGGAAGCGGTCGTGGAGATGGGCCACCGGATGGGCATCAGTTCGACGCTGAAGCCGTATCCGTCGCTGGCCCTGGGGGTCTTCCCCGTCACACCCCTGGAGATGGCGACAGCGTACGCCACACTCGCCAACGGCGGCTACAAAGTGTCACCGTACACGGTCAAGGAATTGGACTCACCTGGAAACTCGGTCCAAGTCCACCCGGAAAAAGAGCACGTCGTGTCGCCGCAAATCGCCTATCAAATGACCGATTTATTGACAAGTGTCATGGAGCGAAACGGAACGGGTTACTCCGTGCGTAACTATTTGCACAACGTCGCCGCCGCGAAAACAGGTACAACTGATACAGATGCGTGGATGGTCGGATACACGCCCAACCTCGTCTGTGCCGTCTGGGTCGGCTACGACACAAATAAGCCCTTGACAGTAGCCGAATCGCACCTAGCCGCACCGATCTGGGCCAAGTTCATGGGCACGGCCCAGTCCCATATGCCATACGACGGCTTCAGACCCGTGCCTGGCCTGACGCGCGTCACGCTCGATCCCCTCACCGGCAAAGTCGCCACCCCACTTTGCCGCACAACGGAAGTGGACTATTTCATCCCGGGCACAGAACCAGCCGAACCCTGCCCCGTCCATTCACCGCCGAAACCGGACCAACCGAAGGGGCCGACGAATAAGCTATTCGAGTGGTTTAAGAAGCTGTTTTAGTCGCGTGCCGCTGTGGTCCGCCACAAAGTCCTCCACAAATAAGAAGAATCCGTTGCCTGAAAGGTAACCACTGGGACACGTACGTGTGCTACAATTGCGGCAATACAGCTAAAAGGGGCGTGACCTGTGTGGAAAATCGCTTGTCCGCACGTGTTCGCAACATTAAACCATCGGCAACAATGAGTGTCGACAGCAAAACGAAAGCGCTGCTCGCAGAGGGCAAACCGGTCATCAACATGAGTGTTGGCGAACCGGACTTTGATACACCAACCGCTGCCGCCTTCGCAGGGATCAAGGCCATCACCAACGGCCAAACTCGCTACACAGCAGCTGCTGGCACACTGGCCCTGCGCCAAGCTGTCGCTCGCAAACTGATGACGGAAAATGGACTCCAATTTGCTCCAGAGCAAATTGTCATTTCCAACGGCGCCAAGCACACACTGTACAACGTGCTCTTGTCCATCTGCGACGACGGCGACGAAGTCATCCTGCCGGCTCCGTTTTGGGTGTCATACCCCGAGCAAATAGAGCTTGCGGGTGCCAAGACGGTCGTCGTGCCTGCCGACGCATCGACGAACTATAAAATAACGCCGGAAGCCTTAGCAGCGGCCATCACGCCGCGAACGAAGGCCATCATCCTCAACACGCCGTCGAACCCGACAGGGGCCGTCTACCACGAGGATGAACTGTTGGCCCTCGGCGAAGTCCTGCGCAAGCACGACATCTACATCGTCCTCGACGAAATCTATGAGCGTCTCGTTTACGACGTCAAACAAACGAGTCTTGCGGCCCTATGCCCCGACCTCCGGGACAACGCCCTAGTCGTCAATGGTTTCTCCAAGGCATTCGCCATGACCGGCTGGCGCCTCGGCTACGTGGCCGGCCCAACGGATGTCATCAAGGCCGTCTCAAGCCTGCAGAGTCACTCAACGGGGAGCCCATCGTCTATCTCGCAAGCCGCTGGCCTAACGGCGCTCTCCCATTTCGATCCGTCCGTCGTCGAAACCTTCATGCATCGCCGCGATGTCCTGGTGGAAGGATTAAACTCCCTCCCCGGCGTTACGTGCATCGTGCCCGAAGGTGCATTCTATGCCTTCCCGGACATCTCGGGCGTCATTGGCAAGTCGTACGAAGGCCGGACCATCTCAAGCGCCAATGACTACTGCGAGCTCCTGCTCGAAGCAGCCCTAGTGGCAAGCGTCCCCGGCGACGCATTCGGCGCACCAAACCACGTCCGCTTCTCCTACGCCGTCTCGGACGACCAGGTGGCAGAAGCAGTCGACCGGATGCGCCAGTTCCATCAAAGGTTGAGCTGATTCTCAGTTGTTTGCGGTTTGCAATTGTTTGCGGTTGCCCCGGTGCGGGCGCGCGTCCTTGTGGACGCCGCTTGTGACGGGGCAAGTTTTTTGTGGGGGCGCTGGGGGGACCAGGGACGTCGCCCTGTGCGGGCTATGCCAGGGGGGCCAAGCGGCGCGATGGACTGTTGGCCCGTGAGATAGGTTCCCGGGAATGGCGGTTTGCGCCGCCCAGACGTGGAATAGGGGAACGGCAAACCGTTGTTACGTCGATTTCAATTCCGTGGCGGTGAGTAGCGGAATGGGGTGCCGCTATTTGGCGTCTTGCGTCCCCACTGACAGCTAAATTGCACGGGTAACGGACTGCGGGTTTCTTATGCATGTTTGTAGTGGGCAGAGGTACAAGTAACGGACTATAGGTTCTTTAATGTGACCAGCGAGGTGGCTGACTTGTTTATTTCCTATGATTGGAATACCAGAACCCAGTTAATAAACAAATTTGCTGTTTTGCCGGGGCAACTATTGCGTAGCCCCCAACCCGACGAGGCCCTTGGTGCCACCTTGAAGCCTGCGGCCCATGGCACCGTTGAAGCAAACGGCGCGATGGACAGGTGACCCGTGCGGCCCGTCACGCAGGTGATGGCTTACGCTCGCAAGACCGTGGAATAGAAGAACGCTAAACCGTTATTGAGTACATTTCAATCAGTTGCGGCGTCCAACGGAATAGGATTCCTCTATTTGACCACTGGCGTCCCTTGCCCTTGCCCTTAGTCCTGCTGCACCTGTTGCTCGAATGAATGTTCCGGGTGCGCTTCGCCGTATGGATCGTGCCAGTGTTGGTCGTTTTCGATGCGGATGAGACCCGCTGTATCTAGTTCCTGGAGGACTTCGAAGAGACTGTCGCGTTTGTCATTCGGTAGGGATCGAACGAATTCGTTGATGTCTTGTGCTGGTGCTTGTTGTGTGAAATGAACGCCACCATAGCGGGCGTAAAGAGACCGTTCGAGTGCCATCGCTTCGTCACCCCTTCGTTTTGTCGGGAATTCCCGTCTCCGGCTATTCTGCACGGCTGGGTATCTCCTATTCACGATCGCGCCCACCACAAGCACCATGATGTTGTCCCAGCAATAGGATAGGAGAGAGAACTCTGTACGCGGAAGCGAGGTGCAACCGCCACGACTGGAAATGGAAAAGATTTTGGCCACATGCAGCGTCACACTTCCCATGCTTACGGATCACCGAGACAGGTGTCTGAGTCTAAATCAGCACGCCATCGAGACAAGCGGATGAAGATTGATGGTGTCGCGTTAACGAAGAGTCAAGTAAATCGCCCAACGGCAAAGAAAAAGCGAAAGCCGACGACGAGTCAAAATCAGGGCAAAAAACGGTCGGCACAGGTACAATCTGGTGGGACGTCATCGTCACAGAAGAAACCGTCTAACTTGTCAAAGCTATTATCCCCGAAGAACGTTCAGGAAACGGTGAAGACTGTTGGCAATCTTCGAGGGATGGTTAAAAATTGGCTCGGATATTTACAGCAAGCGGACAGGGTGCTGGACACCGTATTTGTGACGACAAATTCACTCAAGGAAAGCGGCGTGCTCGACAAGCTAGTCAAGAATAAGGGGAAAAACCTATCAACTGAGGATTTTACGAGCATCTTAGGGGCCCTGATGTCATCGCCTATCGCTTCGGGTTTTCTCGGGGGTGGGGGCGGCAGCGGCAGCGACGAGACAAAAAGCGATCCAGAACCAGCCGCGACACAACAAGGTCAAGCATCGGCGCAGCAACAACAATTGCCGGCGCCACAACAATCGCAACAGATGCCACACCAGCAGATACCTGTGCAACAGCCTACACCACAGCCTGCGCAACAGCCATATCAGCCACAACCGTACCAGCAGCAACCCTATCCACAGCAGTACCAACAGCCATATCAACAGCCATACCCGCAACAAACATACCAACAACCTTACCAACAGCCTCCTCAACAGCAGTGATGGAGATGCGGTAAGTGTCGTTTTCCGGGTCAACGATAAAAGGCGACGCAGTGCGCCGCCTTTTCTGTATCGAGGTACCGATCAACCCTTGCTCTTCGGTACAAATTTTTTAATTTCCTTGAGGGTTTTGTCGTCGACGTTTTTGCCGTACTTTTTAACGAGATCGTCGACGTTTCCCGTTGGGCCATTCTTCGTCGCGTCGGAATATGCCTTAACAAATTGCTTGATGCGCTGTTCTGGAACGGGTAACCCCAGTTTATTCGCAAAGTTTTTCGCAAGCGATTCGACTTGCGATGCGTCTTTCCATTGGTCTGGGCCGACTTTCTTCACGTCGTCGAGAATTTCAAAGATGGCTTTCCGCTTCCCGCTTAAATTGTTCTTTAAGTTGTCTAGACCGTTCGATTTTTCGGCAACTGTTTCCATCTCCGGTGTCGATGCTGGAGTGGTTTCCGGACGTTGCTGTTTCAGACCGGTTTTTGGGGAAGCTTTGCGCTTACGTTTATTTGGTTGAGTCGCCAAGTCGCATCCTCCTCTGTCCATTTCGCTCCAACCGGAGCCTCCTCACACTGTATGTAGGAAGACAGAGGGGTGCGCCTGTTTATCGTCACATAACACGGAAAACAGGCAGACACCTATCCGCTTATGATTTTCGTAATTCTGGGCTTCGCAAGCGAATGTCTATTGCACCCGCGGTGACCACGGCACCTAACATCATGAACCCGCCGAGTCCTTGGTAAAAACTACGGCCATGCTCTAGTAAAAGGAGGACAAAACCAGCCAACAGCACGAATCCGAGACTAATGGTGGATAGCACGTATTTTTCCCTTTGTCCATGACTGGCGCGGTACATGTGGTGGGATCAACCTCTCTGGAGTGAAATCGTCGTTCGTCGTACTGGACAACTCCGTTTAAACACAGATTTTGAGTAATACGGTACAATTAGAGTAGCAACACGGAAATTCGTCTCACGGTAGGGATTATTGTAGCACTTTTCTGTGCACTTGGTGTCGAAGATGCCTCAACTGTGACCATCGTTCCACTCCCATCCACTATATTTTCCGTGTTGCAAGCGTATCCTGAGTATGGAATGCGCTCGCACTGCCATACTTTGGGACTGGTTGTCGGTCGCAAAATCTGTCGATCGTCAACCGAACTTTACAACAAAGGGTGAAGTACAGTATGAAACGTTGGTTGTTCGGACTCTTGTCCGCTCTTTTCATATTCTTGCCGACCGTTGCGTTTGCGAGTTCCGATCCTGTTTCATCACCACAACCGGCTGTCGTCCAGGAAGCCGCCCTGTCCGGACAGTCCAACCCGGCTACAACGCACGTCATCCGTGGTTCGTTCGGGGGGTCGCATGCGTTTGGATCGCGATCGTATTCATCGTCCCGATCCTACAGCAGTTCAAGGTCCTACAGCGGATCGCGCTCCTATTCGCAACCTCGGTTCGGCGGGTTCGGATCGCATCTGTTTGCATTCGGAACGGGGATGTTCCTCGGACACCTGTTGAACCCGTTTGGTTTTGGGGGCTACTACGGTTTTGGATTCAGTTTCTTCCACCTTATTCTTGACATCTTCATCGTCTGGATCATCTGGCGGATCTTCCGCGGCATGTTCCGGTGATTTTACTTCAACCGAATAATGAAAAACGAGCGTGCCGCATCTGTTCGGCCACGCTCGTTTTTCATGTGTATAGGCGCATCTGTCAGTGAACACCAAGTCCGCTGTTGTACACCATGCTGCCACCGAGGTGGCCAGCAACGCTGACGAGCACTGTCGAAATGACACAGAGGACGAAGGCGATCACAGACACTTTTGCTGTCCGTTTGCCGAAGAAGAATTGTGCCACGAACGAGAGGACAAGGAACACGCCCGTTAACTCACCGTCACGCTTGTGATCGTGGAGCATCGGTTGAACGGCACCTGGAATGTGTGCGATGTAGTACTCGCTGATAGCGCCAGCGACGCCCGCCGCGATGGTGGACAAGATGCTCAAAATCAGCAGATAGAAAAATCCCCGCGAAAACATTTTGTCGTTGCGACGAAATAACCCGATAATGCCGACGAAACTCGTTAAGAAATTCACCGCTATCGTAAAGTGAACAACCATCGGGTGGATGGTACGTGGAAATAAATGATAAAGAGAAGTCAACATGCGCTTCCTCCTGATTGGGCTCATCCCATTCAGCCTGTTTAGGCTGGAGCATGTCTATGATACCAACCTACACTCAAAAACCAATCAAAAGGGCATGACATCAACCGTACACCAAGTTTACGAATGTTCACCGCAAGGTGACAAACCGAACCGGGAGGCCCAGCTGCTCATCCACCGATCCGCGACATTTCGATGCGAGGCAGATTCGCCGTTTGCTTCGTGCGCAATTCGGAGTATCTGTCCGAGCGAGTGAGCCAGACTTCACCGAGGATCTGCAACAGCTCATCATCCCCTGTGCCGTCGCGCAGGCGAGATCGCAACGGGAACCCTCTTGCAGCAAATAAGCACGTAAACAAGTCCCCTTCCGCTGTCAGGCGCAGGCGGTTGCACGTGCCACAGAATGGTTTTGAGACGGAGTGAATAATGCCGATCTCGCCCTGCCCATCCGCATAGCGAAAACGTGTCGCAACCTCTCCTGGCGTCCGCGCCTCCGTCGCCACAAGCGGAAACTTCGCATCAATGGTACGGAAAATCTCCTGGGCAGAGATCACATCCTGAAGTTGCCACCCATTGGTTGTTCCCACGTCCATGTACTCGATGAACCGCAAAACGGCTCCAGTCCCGCGAAAGTATTCAGCCATGGGAAGAATCTCTGATTCGTTCAGTCCCCGCCGGACAACCATGTTCACTTTCACCGGCTCGAGGCCAGCATCTTGTGCCGCCGCGATAGCTTTCAGGACGCGATGGACAGGGAACCCGACATCGTTGACGCCTTGGAAGATGGATTCATTCATCGCGTCGAGGCTGATGGTGATCCGCTTTAGGCCAGCATCAGCCAGGGACTTGGCACGCTTTGCCGTCAAGAGACTCCCATTCGTCGTGAGTGCGATGTCCTCTATGCCCTCTATCTCCGTAATTCGGGCGATAATGTCGGCTATGTCCCGTCTAAGCAGCGGCTCTCCCCCTGTCAGTCGGACTTTCTCGACGCCCAACTTGGCCAGCAAACCAGTCACTCGAACAATTTCATCTATGGTTAAGATCTCATCGTTTGAAAGAAACGCGTAATCCGGGCCAAACTTCTCACGGGGCATACAATAACGGCACCGAAAATTACACCTGTCCGTCAGTGAAATCCGCAAGTCCCTTAATGGACGGCCAAGCTTGTCTCTGTGAGCTTGATGCGCGTTATCATCCTTCAAATTTGTTCCCTCCCCGGTCGAACGTGATCGACGAGAACAGTGTACCACTTTGCAGGGGAAGGTTTCGAATGAGATCTCGAACCCGCTTACAAACATCCGCGACAAGTGATGGATTCGCATCCACTCCGCAGGACACGGTGACACACTTTTGACATGGGAAACCAATTGAAGTACCAGTGAAAAAAACGTTAGGCTGGAGATAGAAAGCGGAAGAGAGAAGGTGACGGCATGACATTCGAATCAAACATGACGTGGTCCCCTCAAGATGAAGCCGGACTCCGCGATGCCATTCAGCTCCTTGCACGGATTCCAAGCATCACTGGTACTGCGCCCGAAAATGAAGTGTCGAAATATTTGGCGGACAGGCTCCGAGGACTTGCGAGCCCGACGCCCAGTTCCCTCGTTGTGGAGCAGTTCGTCGCTCCGGACACGCTGCAAGCTGGCGTGGCTGCGCTCTATTTGAAGCCGGGTTGCAAGCGCACAGTCGTCATGTTGGCCCACACCGATGTCGTTTCTGTCGACGACTTCGGGCCGTATCACCAAGAGGCGTTCGACATCCCAAATTGGACGCACCGATTGCGCAGCGGCGAAGTCGATCTGCCAGCAGAAGCCAGTTTTGATCTCCAGCGTGGAGAATGGTGGTTCGGCCGCGGGGTCATGGATATGAAAGCAGGGCTTGCACTCAACCTTGTGCTATTTGAAAAGGCGTGCCGTGAAGGTGCAGCGGGAAACCTTGTGTTCCTAGCCGTGCCCGATGAGGAATCCCATTCACGGGGCATGTTGGCGGCGACGGAACTGTTGCGCCGATGGCAGGAGACGTACGGACTGGAATATGCATTGTGTCTCAACACAGAGCCTTCATTCGTCGGATCGAATGAACGCACGGGTTGGCATGTTTACTCGGGATCGTTCGGGAAAATGCTGCTCGGTGCACTGGCAATCGGCATTCCAGGTCACGTGGGCATCCCGTTCTCGGGCGTCAGCGCTGTGCAAATGGTAACCCATCTAGCACAAACATTGGAGGCGAACCCGGACCTGAGTGAGCGGACGGACAGTGGTGGCATCGTCCCCCTCACGTGTCTCTGGCTCCGCGATTTACAAGAAACCTACTCGGTGCAGTCGCCCCACATGGCCGCAGCCTTTTTCCACGTCCCCTTTTTCCGGAAATCGCCTAGTCAAGTGCTCAGTTCACTTGGCGCCATATGCCAAGAGGCCATGGGTCGGTTGCGAGATTGGACGGCGGATCGCGCTCGACAAGCTGGCATGCCCACGCCAAAACATACGGATCACATCCCTGTAGTCTGGCTGTCAGAGCTCATGCGCACATCTACGCACTCAGCACTTCGTGTCGATCCCGACAATCTCATGCTGGGCACCCTCGACGCCGTCCGCCGCATCGCTTTGAGCCATCGCACGGCGGCACAGGCACAGGTGGTACTCTTTTTGGCGCCACCCGTCTATCCTGCAGTGGATGCCGCGGACGATCCGCTCGTCCAGCGCTGCATCCATCAGGCCCAAAAGCGAGCCTCCGAAACATTTGGACTCGACCTTGAACACCGAACAGCGTTCCCTGGGCTGTGCGATCTCAGTTACACAGGGTACGGCCTCGGAACGGACTTTGCGGCTATTGCACGGGAAATGCCCGTGTGGGGAAACGGTTATTCCCTGCCGCTGCAGACCATGGCGGATCTCGCTATCCCGGTGTGCAACCTGGGGCCGTTTGGGAAGGACGCGCACCAGTGGACGGAACGGTTGGACGTGGAATACACGACACGAGTATTGCCCCTGCTGAGTCTCGAAGTTCTCTCGGAAGCACTCCGCACCGATGTGGGATAATTTGGTCCACTTGTGAAATGTCATCTCACCATCTGTCCTTCATAGCCCCCTTTGCGTTACACTGAGTAAAGCACGTTTTGTCCGCAAAGGGGGCATGTCTGATGAATGTCGCACTCATCGCACACGACAATAAGAAAGACGACATCGTCAACTTGGCAATCGCTTATCAAAACATATTGAAAAAAGCTAACTTGTTCGCCACTGGAACCACCGGGCTTCGCATCTCGGAGGCCACGGGTCTCTCCATTCATCGTTTCCAATCGGGACCTTATGGTGGTGACCAACAGATTGGGGCCATGGTCGCAAACAATGAAATGGACCTGGTCATTTTCTTGCGTGATCCCCTCACCGCCCAACCACACGATCCCGACATCAGCGCACTGCTGCGCATCTGCGATGTACATAACGTGGCGGTCGCGACCAACATGGCGTCCGCGGAAGCACTTATCCGCGCAATGGACAAGGGATTGGTCGATTTTCGCCCAAAGACACGATAAAGGAGTGTTCCTATGTTTGACTCTACCCTGTTTCATTCACGGCGAGATAAACTCGCCAGCCGCATCGACGACAACTCGTTTGTCGTGCTATTCTCGGGCACTGCACCGCACAAGTCCCGCGACAGCCAACACCACTTCCATGTGAATCGAAACTTCTACTACCTTACGGGGATTGATCGCCAAAACATGGCCATCGTCCTCACCAAACGAAGCGGTCAAATCGACGTGACAGCGTTCATTGAAATCGTCGATCCCGAACAGGAAAAATGGACAGGCACACGACTCCGCCCTGCTGAGGCCCGAAATATCTCCGGCATCGAGACAATTAAAGACATCCGCGATCTCAACGACACCATCGGCCGCCAACTCGTCGACGCCGGCCTGACCACCCTCTACCTGGACATGGAGCAATCCGGATGGGACCAAAACCCAACACATGCACATCACTTCGCTGCCGATGTCCAGAAGCGGTATCCGGGCTTGCAAATTCGCAATATCTACAACGAGATTTGCCGTTTGCGCAGCATCAAGGACGACTACGAAGTGAGCGCCATCCGAGAAGCGATTCGGATTACGAAGGCCGGGATCGAAAACATGATGGCCCATGCACGCCCGAACCAAAAGGAATATGAAGCAGAGGCGCACTTTGACTTCGTCCTCAAGTCCAGCGGCGTCAAAGAGCACGCTTTCCCGTCGATCATCGCCGGCGGTCCACGGGCCACCGTGCTTCACTACGAAGAAAATGACCAAACCGTCGCAGACGGCGACCTCCTCCTCTGTGACTTAGGTGCAGCCTACAGCCACTACTCGGCCGACATTTCGCGCACGTTCCCAATCAATGGCAAGTTCACGGCGCGACAGAAGGAAATTTACGAAATTGTCCTGCTCGCCATGGACGAAACCATCGCGGCCCTGAAGCCGGGTATGACATATCCAGAAGTGAACGACGTCACAAAGGCGACGTTCGCTCGTGAACTGAAGCGGATCGGCCTGATCCAAACCGACGAGGAAGTATCGAAGTACTACTACCACAGCGTCAGCCACCCACTTGGTTTGGACACACACGACGTCGGCGGTCGGGAATTCGACTGGCCCATCGAAGTCGGTACGGTTCTAACCATCGAACCCGGCCTCTATATCGCGGAAGAAGGCATAGGCATTCGCATCGAGGACGATGTCCTTGTGACGGCAAACGGCCCGGAGAACCTCTCCTCCGACATTCTTAAAACGGTCAACGATATTGAGTCGTTCATGGCGCGCCATCAGTGAGGACCTGCCCCCGCGGCAATTTGGGCCGCGGGGACCGCGCACGTGGGGGGCGCGTTTGGTATGAAGGCTCCGTGATGCCGCGTCGATGCGTGAAAGAGGCGCGATCGCGACGTGATGGCAAATTAGGTGACTAATACTCCCTTGATCGTCCGCTCCGACCCAAGCCGGCACGAACAACAGACTCAGATTCCGCTATGCTAGCCCATCGACGCCCGTAAGCGGCCCGATCACGACGGGCCGACGGATTAAGCGACCAATACTCCCTTGATCGTCCGCTCCGACCCAAGCCGGCACGAACAACAGACTCAGGTTCCGCTATGTTACCCCATCGACGCCCGTAAGCGGCCCGATCACGACGGGCCAGCGAAACAAGAGGGCCTACTTCCCTTGATCTCTACCCACCGGCACACTACGGAGCAACACGGGAACAAAAGTCGCTTCCCGTGCCATCCGCAATCCATCCACGCACCCAGTCCGACCACCCACATTCCCACAAGCACCACCCCAACCACCGTACGATTCCATCTCGCGTTCCTACCACAAACTTCCCTCTTCACAATGAAAGCGTTATATTGTACTATCTCTAGCATAACGTTTTCGTAAAACGTTTTCGCATAACGTTATACTCCTTCTGTTTTTATTTTTGCCCGAATCGCAAACGCTTTCCGATGTTCTCTGAGTTTCGCTGCCAGGTTGGGGAACAATAACGTGGATTGGTCGCGACAGGGTACATATTGCTGCTTCTTTAAGGGGGAAATACTGTGAAACGTTGGGGCATCGGTCTACTTATCGGCCTTGGCATCCTCATCAACTATTTTGACAGAACGAACTTATCTGTCGCCCAGGGCCCGCTGTCTCATTTGTACCATCTCACGCCTGGACAAATGGGTATCATTCTATCGTCGTTTGGTTGGTCTTACGCTGCATTCCAGATTCCTATTGGGATATTGCTTGATAAAATCGGCGTCAAGTGGCTCGTTCGCATCGGGACACTCATTTGGTCGCTGGCTACGTTCATGACGGCAATTGTCAGTGGTATGGGACTCATCATTCTGTCCCGTGTCATCCTCGGTGCAGCCGAGGCACCTGCGTTCCCTGCAGCGTCGAAAGCAACGGGTTACTGGTTCCCGATTCGCGAACGCGGTTTGGCAACCTCTCTGTTCGACGGAGCTGCTAAGTTTTCCAACGTCATTGGTACGCCGCTTATCGCATGGACGGTGACCGTTTGGGGCTGGAAAGGCGGCTTCTGGTTCACAGGCATCGTTAGCATTCTCTTCTTCATCCTATACTGGGCGTTTTACCGCGATCCAAAAGACGCAAAACTGTCCAAAGAGGAAGCGGAGTTACTGCGTGAAGGTGGCGCGCAAGAAGTCGGTGAAGCACCTGGCGGCGTAGGTCACAACCTGGCATTTGTCCTTCGTCAACGCAAAGTTTGGGGTTTGACGTTGGGGTTTGCCGCGTACGGCTATTCGTTTTATCTGTTCTTGACGTGGTTGCCTGGTTACCTTGAAAAACAAATGCATATGACCATTCTGAAATCAGGTTGGTATACGGCAGGACCGTGGTTGGTTGCCACGATTACGGACTTGCTCATCGGTGGTTGGCTCGTTGACCGTTTGATCAAGAAAGGCCATGACTCCACCCGCGTTCGCAAGACTGTACTCGTCATTGGTATGATTCTTGGCTTGGCCGTTATTCCGGCCGCGTTTACGAAGAACCCGAACGTGGCTGTCATATGGATTGCCGTAGCGCTCGGTGGCCTCGCGTTTTCCGCACCAGTTGGCTGGAGTATCCCTTCGCTCATCGCGCCAAAAGGGACAGTCGGCCTTG
Organism: Alicyclobacillus dauci; assembly: GCF_026651605.1. Lineage (GTDB taxonomy): Bacteria > Bacillota > Bacilli > Alicyclobacillales > Alicyclobacillaceae > Alicyclobacillus > Alicyclobacillus dauci. The sequence goes on from NZ_CP104064.1 coordinate 4,527,949, forward strand.
TGGGTAGTATCATGAACTTTGTAAACAACTTAATGAGTATCGTTGCACCGATTGTGACCGGGTTTGTGGTGCAGGCGACGGGATCGTTTACAGGGTCGTTCGTGGTCGCAGGCGTGGTGCTCATACTAGGTATTTTGTTTTACGTGTTCATGCTCGGTAAAATCGAGCCGATTGAATCGCCATATGAACGGTACGATAATACGCATACAGAAGCCCATCAGAGTTAATTCGCTGGGGAGTTTCATATCTTAACAGAGACAAAGCGGATTGAATTCCGACACTGGTCGCCGGCCTACCGGCGACCTTCAGTATTTCTGAGGTGTGGAGAAATGACGAACAAAACCTGCACAATTGCATTGGATATTGGCACGACGTCACTCAAGGCAGTGGCATATCTCGCGGACGCGTCCCAACTCAGTAGTCGATCGATGTTGGTGGAGACGGATCGCGATGGAAACGGCAAGGCGATTCAGGACCCGAAAGCGATATACGAGTCAGTCATGAAAGCCCTGGCCGAGGTTTGCGAAGACACGCGAAAAAAAGGATATCGGATCGCGGCTATTGGCTTCAGTGCGGCCATGCACAGCCTGATCCCGATAGCTTCGGACAACACCCCCCTGTTCCCCGCCATGACGTGGCTGGACGCTCGCTCCCACGAGGAGGCACAGGCACTTTGGTCGAACGAACTGGGCAAGGATATATACGAACACACAGGGACGCCGATCCACGCCATGGCCCCTGTGACGAAAATCGCGTGGTTTCGCAAGCATCATCCAGCGGCTTTCGAGCAGACCCGCCGTTACGCGTCGATTAAGGAGTACGTGTGGTTTAGGTGGTTTGGTGAGTGGGAGATCGATGAGGCAATGGCCAGTGCCACAGGCCTGTACGAGCTTTCAACGGGTGACTGGTATGAACCTGCTTTGTCCTACGCAGGCATCCGCGCAGACCAACTGTCCAAACCCGTTGCTACGAACTACACGCGCACGAATCCGACGGAGAAACGGTTCGCGGAAATGGGGATCGAACCAAGCGTGCCGTTTTGTATTGGAGCGTCGGATGGTGTGTTGGCGAGTCTCGCAGCGAATGCGATTGAGCGAGACACGATGGTCTTGACAATTGGAACGAGCCTCGCGCTGCGAACGGGATTCCATCAACCCACGACAGACGCGGATACACGGTACTTTTGTTATGTCGTGGACAGCGATCACTATATTGTCGGCGGGCCCAGTAACAGCGGTGGGGTTGTACTCGATTGGCTGTACCGGAATGTGTTCACGGAAAGCGGCGAGGACTTCGAGAGACGGTTTCCGGCTCTGTGTGAGGTAGCAGGCCGGGTAGATGTGGGAAATTTAATGTGTATTCCTTATGTATCTGGCGAGCGTGCCCCGCTGTGGGATGAGAGCGCGACAGCGTCGTTCGTGGGACTGCATGCGGAGCATGAGCAGGCTCATCTAATGCGGGCAGCCATTGAGGGCATCCTTTTTAATGCGTATTGGATCGCACAGAGACTGATGAAGCAGTTGGGCGAACCAAAGAAGATTATTGCGTCCGGGAAACTGTTCCAACAAGCGTGGGTTCGGCAGTTCACGGCGGACCTGTTTGGAATAGACATATACGGTCAAGAGGAAGTAGACGGAGCAACACTCGGAGCTGTCATGATGGCAAACGCGGCTGCAGGATTGGAGCCTATCCGATCAGCCGACACACGCGATGACATAACCCACCCGAATGTCACGGAACAGCAATATTTGCTGAAGAAGTTTTCTCGTTATCAAACACTTTGTCAGAAGTTGCTTGATGCGGATCCTGAGACGTTCTGAGTAATATGGGCCGTCGATCCGCCAATGACTAACCCGGACTCAATGACTTCGAGCCTTGATTGACCGGTCGGTTCAAGGTGCTTACTCAGATGCGCGAGAAGCTGCCGTCCGGTCCACTCCCCCATTTCGTCAATAGGCTGACGAACACACGTGAGGGTTGGCGCAACCAGTCCTGCCCAGTCGGGCTCGTCAAACGTGGCCAGTCCAAGCTCAGTCGGGACCTCAAAGCCTTTCTCTCGCACGTACCGATATAATTGCATCATCAGGAGGCCATTTGCCGTGTATACGGCCCGTGGCCATGGCAGATCTGGAGTTGCCAGGGCTTCTGCGGCGTCCTTGAAGGTCGCCTGGTCGCCTCTGTCGACCTTGATCACCCAAGGCGACACACCGGCTTCTCCCGATGCCTCGATATACCCCGCAAGGCGATCCTTTCGAGTATTGATACCCGCTTCTGCCTCCGTCACATACAAAATCCGTTTGTACCCGGACCGGTATAGGTAATCCGTCATTTGCCGGGACGCATCCAAATTATTTGTAATGACATTGGTCACATTCGGTAGATCAAAGTACCTGTCCACAAAAATGACCGGCATCACCTTCGCAATGTCGGCGAGTAAGTCATTGTTTTGTCCACCTGTCTGGAGGACCATACCGTCCACACCCTGAGCTTGTACGGACTCGATCATGTCGCGTTCACGCATTCTATCCCCGCCCGTCTCGCACACAAACAAATTGTACCCGGCTGGCGACAAAACGCGGTTGAGTGAACGAATGAGGCCTACGCAGAAGGGATAGCCCATGTTGACTACGATGGCTGCGATACTGCGGGTCCGGTTGCCTTTTAGGCCTTGTGCCAGGACATTCGGACGGTACCCGAGCTCCTCGATGACGGATGCAATCCGTTGCCGCGTCGCGTCGCTCATGGCCTCATATCGTTCGTTGAGGTAGCGTGAGACGGTTGTGATGGAAACACCAGCGCGTTCGGCAACGTCATGGATTTTCACCCGTTTTTTCATGTTCAGTCCCCTTTGCGTACGCGATGCAAATGTTTAACCGAGAAATCGTTACGCCTTCTCGACGGCGTGCCCACCAAATTGGTTGCGAAGGGCGGCCTGAACCTTGCCGTTGAATGTGTCTGTCTCTTCCGAACGGTAACGCATGAGAAGCGACAGGGCAATAATCGGAGTTGCTGCGCGCAAATCCAGGGCTTCTTGAACAGTCCATTGCCCTTCACCAGAAGAGTGGATGACACCCTTGATCTGCTCAAGGCGCGGATCCGCACGGAATGCTGCTTCCGTGAGCTCCATGAGCCAACCGCGAATCACTGAGCCGTTCGACCAACAACGGGCGATCTCCGCGAAATCATAATCAAATGGGCTCTTCTCCAGCACTTCGAAACCTTCACCGATGGCAGCCATCATGCCGTACTCGACACCGTTGTGTACCATTTTAGCAAAGTGCCCACTGCCAGCGCGTCCAGTGTACACATAGCCGTTCGGAACGGCTGTGTCGCGGAAAATCGGTTCAATGGTCTTGAACACGTCCGGATCGCCGCCGATCATATAACAAGCCCCGTGCCGGGCACCTTCCATGCCGCCGGATGTCCCAACGTCGAAGAAATAGATGCCGTCCGTGGACAGCTCTGCAGCGTGTTCGATACTGTCTTTATACATCGAGTTACCGGCTTCGATAATGATGTCGCCCTTGGACAACTCTGGCCTGATTTGATCAATTAAGTTCGAAACGGGCTTCCCATGGGGCACCATGAGCCACACGATTTTCGGTGAATCCAGCTTGCTGAGCATGTCAGAGATAGAACTTGCCCCGATTGCCCCTTCGTTTTCGAGGCGTTCCACGGCTTTTTTATCGAGATCGAACGCAACAACCTCGTGTTTGTGGTCCATCATATTCAGTGCGAGGTTGTATCCCATTTTGCCTAGCCCAATCAGTCCAATTTTCATCTGTCTCTCCACCCTTTCTAATATGCTTCTAACCAAGTTCTACAGCTTGTCTGACGTGCCTGTTTTCGGTATACTGCGTGACGTTGCAAAAAGGAGTTGTCCAAACACAAATGTTGACCATTGGCATAGCAGGTGGTACGGGTTCCGGGAAAACCACGGTCGCGAAAGCGATTTTGGAACAACTCGGGCCGGATCACGTAACGTTGATTTCACAGGACGCCTATTATCATGACCATCCAGAGCTTCCTTTTTCCCGTCGCGAGCAGTTAAATTACGATCACCCAGATTCCTTCGACAACGATTTACTCCGCAATCACTTACGGGACCTCCAGAACGGCCGCTCCGTGGAAATGCCAATATATGATTTTAAAAAACACGGCCGAAGCAATCATACGATTCACGTCGCCGTTCGCCCGGTCGTTATTCTAGAAGGAATTCACGTCCTAGTGGACGCCGAGTTGCGCAAACTTCTCGATATCAAGGTATTCGTCGACACCGATCCCGACGTGCGCGTACTTCGCCGAATTCGTCGCGATATCGAAGACCGCGGGCGGACCATCGAATCGGTTTACGAGCAGTACCTGACGACGGTGAAGCCCATGCACGATGCCTTCATCGAACCGTCCAAACGGTTTGCCGACCTAATCATCCCCGAAGGGGGAGAAAACGAAATTGCCATCGCCTTGCTTACCACCCGTGTCAGTCAGTTCTTGACTGAGTTCTCCAGAACGCGCGGTCTGGAATCATAAATTCCAGAGATGGCGCAACGTTGTTCTGTACAGGACGCCTTTTATTACTCCGCGATCACGGTCTCCAGCGCAATCTCCATCATTTCATGGAAAGTCGTCTGGCGCTCTTCCGCCGTGGTCGCTTCCCCAGTTAAAATGTGGTCGCTGACGGTCAGAATGGATAGTGCTTTGGCGTCAAATTGAGCTGCCAATGTGAAGAGTGCCGCGCTTTCCATCTCGAGTGCGAGAATTCCGAAGTTCGCCCACTGCTCTAAATCAGCGATGCCTTCGTTGTAGAACAAATCTGTCGTAAAGACATTCCCCACCTTGACCTCAGCGTTGCGATCTTTCGCCACCTGATAAGCCCGGTAGAGTAAGTCGAAGCTGGCCGTCGGAGCATAGTCGATCTGCCCAAAGCGGGATCGGTTGATGCTGGAATCCGTTGACGCACTCATTCCGAGAATCACGTCGCGAACCTTGATGTCCTTTTGGATAGCTCCGCACGTACCGACACGAATGAGGGTCTTCACGCCATACGACTGCATGAGTTCCTGCGTGTAGATGGCAATGGACGGCACACCCATGCCCGTCCCTTGCACGGACACTGGAACACCTTTATATGTTCCTGTATATCCGAGCATGCCGCGAACTTCGTTATAACATACAGGGTTTTCTAAGTACGTTTGCGCAATGTATTTTGCGCGAAGTGGATCGCCGGGCAAGAGGATCCGCTCTGCAACAGCGCCCTCAACGGCTCCAATATGTACACTCATCGGGATTTTCCTCCTTTACATCAAGTATCATACCACGACCCCCTTGCTTGGTTGAAACGCTTCGGTATGATGGGGAAAAGACGTTTTTCACTGAAGGAGACAAGTCATGAACAGTGCAGAAGAAATTATCCAGTTTATCTCCGAAAGCAAGAAGCGTACCCCTGTTAAGGTGTACATCAAGGGCAAGCTTCATGATCTGACGATCCCGTCCGACATCCAGTCATTTGTCGAACATTCCACCGGTGTCCTGTTCGGTGAGTGGGAAGTTGTGGAAAATTTCCTTAAAGCAAACGAATCTGCAATTGAGGACTATGTCGTCGAGACGGATCGTCGAAATTCCGCCATTCCCCTGCTCGACACCAAAAACATCAAAGCGCGCATCGAGCCAGGTGCTATCATCCGTGATCGAGTGACCATCGGTGACGGTGCCGTCATTATGATGGGTGCCGTCATTAACATCGGTGCTGAAGTGGGTGCGGGGACGATGATCGATATGGGCGCTATTCTCGGCGGCAGAGCAACGGTGGGTACGAACTGCCACATCGGCGCAGGCGCTGTTCTGGCGGGTGTCATTGAACCACCCTCCGCAAAGCCGGTCATCATCGAAGACGACGTACTTGTCGGCGCCAACGCGGTTATTTTGGAAGGTGTTCGCGTTGGCAAGGGCGCAGTGGTTGCAGCGGGTGCCATCGTCATTGAAGACGTCCCAGCTCAGACGGTTGTAGCTGGTGTACCGGCGCGTGTGATCAAGCAAATCAGTGACGTGGACAAGTCCAAAATCGAAATCAAGCAGGAACTGCGTCGACTATGACCGAGGGTCTGTTGCGCGTCAGACAAGCCTTGCACCAAATTCCGGAGCTCGGATTTGCAGAGCACAAAACACAGGCATTCCTCCTGGAGTTTCTCGCGAAACTTCCCCAGTCGCATATGTCCGTAACGACGTGGAAGCCAGGCATCATCGTCCACCTCAAGGGTTCCGCGCCCCAGGCCCGCGTTGGCTGGCGCACGGACATGGACGGGCTCCCAGTTCGCGAGGAGACAGGTGTCCCATTCGCGTCTCGTCACGATGGGATGATGCACGCTTGTGGGCACGACGTCCATATGACCATCGCATTGGGACTCACCCGCTACTTCGCGGAAAACCAACCTGTCGATGACATGGTCATCCTCTTTCAGCCCGCCGAGGAGGGACCTGGCGGTGCGCTGCCCATGATGGCGAGCGAGGCGTTCGAAGCCGTGCGTCCGGACATGATTTTTGCACTTCACGTGCAACCGGAGTTGCCCGTCGGCGAAATAGGCATTCGTCCCGGCATCCTGTTCGCCAACACGTCAGAACTGTTTATCGATCTCATCGGCCTCGGCGGCCACGCCGCATACCCCCACCGTGCAAACGACATGGTGGTAGCGGGTGCGCATTTCATTACGGCGGTCCAGAGTATCGTCGCACGCAATGTCGATCCGCTCGATTCCGCCGTCGTCACCATCGGCCGCCTCGAAGCGGGCACGAAACAGAACATCATCGCCGAGCGCTCGCGCATCGAAGGCACGATACGCACCCTCTCGGCACAGACGATGGGACTGGTGAAGGGGCGGATCGAATCCCTGTTGGAAGGCACTGCGAAAATGTTCGACTGCCGTTACGAACTGGATTACGGTGCCAACTATCACCAGGTGTACAACGAGGCACGCCTAACGGAAGACTTCATGTCCTTTGTGGAACAGAGTGGCCTTGCAACGGTCAACCGCGTGGACGCTGCCATGACCGGTGAGGATTTCGGCTACTTTCTCCGCGATATCCCCGGCTTTTTGTTCTGGCTGGGCGCCGAGTCCAACTATGGTCTTCACCACGCCAAAATGTTGCCAGGCGAAGGTTGTATCGAAGTGGCGCTGCGCGTGCTGACGAGATACTTCGCGGACCGCGTTTACCGGCGCGCTCTGGATGTCGTGCGGTAACCAGACGCGTCGGTCTCCGCGTTAATCACTTGCGGATGGATCGTACGAACTCAGCGATTCTGGATAGCCCGTCCCGCAGTTTCTCTTCCTCGCACGCAAAGGAGAGGCGTACATACCCCTCGCCCATCGCGCTAAAGGCATCCCCGGGGACAACGGCAACACGTCCTTCGTCGAGCAATCGTCTTGCGAACGTCTGCGATGTCAGTCCAAGAGGTTCGATGGACGGAAAGGCGTAGAACGTGCCTTGGGGCGGCACGATGGGCAGTCCCAGCTCCCTGAAGGCGGCGACGGTTAGGTCGGCGTTTTTGCGGTAGTGATCGCGCATGGGCCCTGCGTCGTCCGATCCGTTCGTGAGTGCCTCAAGTGCTGCGTATTGACTGACTGAACTGGCGCATGACACGCTGTACTGGAGGATTTTGACCATGGCGCCGGTGATTTGCTCAGGTGCGAACGTGAATCCGATCCGCCAGCCTGTCATGCTGTGGGACTTTGAAAGACCGTGGATGACAACCGTTCGCTCTCTCATGGCTGGCCGGGTCGCCAAGCTGTCACGAACGCCGTCAAACCGCAACTCGGTGTAAAGTTCGTCGGTCACGACGTAGGCCTTGGTCCCGCGGATGGCCTCCGCGAGCGCGTCGAGTTCGGCGGGAGAATATGCGACACCAGTCGGGTTCGCGGGTGACGCGATCACGATCACCTTCGTCCGCCCCGTCACATTCTCACGAAGGAGTTCCGGCGTTAACTTGAAATCGTCTTTCCGTGTATCGATATAGATTGGCGTTGCGCCGGCGAGCCATACAATAGGTTCGTAGCCTGGATAGGCGGGTGCCGGAATAAGCACCTCATCGCCAGGTTCCAAGAGTGCAGATAAGGTAATGTCCAGCGCGTGCGTAGCGCCTACTGTCACAAGGATTTCCGTTTGCGGGTCATAGGATAGCCCGCACAGGCGGCTGTAGTAGGTTGCAGCGGCCTTTCGCAACGCGGGCAGGCCGCGGTTCGGCGTATATGTCGTCTGTCCATCCAGGATGGCCTTGATGGCAGCTTCCTTAATGTGGCTGGGTGTGGGAAAATGCGGTTGCCCGATTGTGAGTGAGAGTGCGTCGGGATATTGACTGACGAGATCGGAAAATTGTCGGATTCCAGAGATTTGAATGCGTGATGTTGCAGGATTGATCGGATTCATCACTGCGTGGCCTCCATTTCTTAGGCCCCATTTTACAGAAGCCGACGCAGACTTAGTAGAGGCTATCTGTTAAGGTTCACAGAACTCTCCTTCCTTGGGACTCATTGGCTTGGGAAAGGCCTTGCACGAAACGAGTCTAGTTGTTATAGTCACGGAGGATAGACAACAGCAGAAAGCGGCTATGTGACTGGCGGTAAACGTGGAGCACCACGAGGGAGCATAGCTGACAACGTCGACCGCCTGGGCATTCACATCCCAGGCGGTCGTTTATATTTTTTCCCCTAATGGGGAATCCATTGGCATTCAAAGCGAGCCGATCTGGGCATGTTTGTTGTGTATGACATTGCTAAATCGGGAGGATGGATGGAATGTCGATCCAGTTAGATGGCGCACCTGTCGCCCAAACGTTAAGAACAGACATTCGCCAAGCCGTTTCAAATTGGAAGTCGACCGGAGTTCAACCGAAAATGGTCACGTTGCTTGTCGGCGACGATAAGGCATCGGAATTATATGCGTTCCAAAAGGCCCGGTGGGCACAGCGTTTGGGCATCGAGTTTGATGTGGATCGGCTGCCGGCTGACGTCGATATCGCGGACCTCCAGGGACGGGTTGCTAATTATAGCGCGGACAGCCAAGTGCACGGGATTATGGTGGAGTTGCCGTTGCCGGACGGGATCGATAAGCAAGCGGTGGTCGGGCATATCCACGCGCTGAAGGACGTTGACGGCTTGTCGCCGTGCCACTCATTCGCGCAAGCGTCACCGGATTCGGCACTGTATCCCGCGACACCCCTGGCCTGCATTCGGCTTTTGAAGCACTACGGCTACACTTTGCAGGGCGCAGACGTCACGGTCGTGGGCTGTGGACAAACCGTTGGCCTCCCCCTAATCCACCTGCTCATCGCCGAAGGCGCCACTGTGGCTGCCTGCCACGAGCATACAAAGGATGTCCGGTCACACCTGCGGTCGAGCCAGATCGCCTTCGTAGCCGTAGGGATACCCGGCCTCATCAAGGCGGACATGGTTCACGAGAGACTAACCGTCGTAGATGTCGGGATTTCAGAGACTGAAAGTGGCGAGGTACTGGGCGATTTGGACGCGGAGGCAACGTCCCACGTGCAGGCATTCACACCCACACCAGGTGGTATCGGGGCTGTCACAACGGTTCAGATTTTCTCCAACTTGATGCACGCGATGAATTTGCAACGCCAGGCAGGGCTGATTTGACGGGATTGTGGGGGCGTGGGCCTGGTGGGCCCGGGGGAAGGCGCCGGGGCGCCGGGGCTGCGGCCGGCGTTGGGGCCCGGCGCGGGGACGGCTACCGCTCTAGGAAAGGCCCGTCGTTCCCTTAATCGCAGAAAAGCAGGTAAATTCGCGGCGATAAAGTACCGATATTCCCCTATCCGTGCCGAAGCACCAGTTGTTGAGCTTGATCCCAGTAGACAACGTATCTCCGTTCCCCTATCGGCCGGGAGAAGGATGGGACGGATTCATAACGGAATCCCATGGCCTTAATGTGCCGCCCGGCCCACATGGTCGTCGCCCGGCCCCCGTGGACGACATCGGACCCTCACCATCTGCTCCGGCCCCGAGCGATTGCTACATCCGTCCGCCCGCGGCTTGACCGCGGGGTCGGCTCAATGAAGGCCCCCATGTTCCCTTAATCGCAGGAAAGAAGGTAAATTCCCCGCGATAAAGTACTAATATTCCGCTATCCGTGCCGGAGCACCAGTTGTTGAGCTTGATCCCAGTACACAACGTATCTCCGTTCCCCTATCGCCAGGGAGAAGGATGGGACCGACACATAACGGAATCCCATTCCCTTAATGCGCCGCCCGGCCTCCATGGTCGTCGCCCACCCGGCCCACATGGTCGTCACCCGGCCCCCCAACGTCGTCCGCCCCCCGCGATCGCCGTCCGGCCGCAACGCGACAGATCTACGATCCGTTGCTGCTGCTCGCCACCCAGGCTTTACGCTGTTGCCGGAGCAAGGCGATGGGATCTATTTTGGGAACCGCTTTTTCAACTTTCACAGGCTCCGGTTCCACCGCCGGCTCGGTTGCTCTGCTCTCTACCTCGGCCTTCTCATGCGCCACAATTTGCTGCTGCGGTGCTGGCGTCACGCGGCTGGCGGACTTGCCTACCTCATGGCGGGCCGCGTCAGCAGGCTGTGTCGATCCATCCGTTCCTCCCGCCGCGGCCACAGGCGCGCCCGGCTGAACCTGCGCATCCTGCGTACCCGCCGCCTGGCTAGGTGTACCATGTTCAGCCGGTGCACCCTGCGAGGCGGGTGCACCTTGGAGTCCGTGTACGTACTGCTCGATTATCTGAAGGACCTCGTAGCTGAAATCGCCGCGCTGTTTTAATCGCGACAAGAACTCGCACACTTCAGGCGGCGTGTCAGACGCGATGTATACATGAAACAAATCGCCGTGACCCAGCGTCTTCTTACGCGTCTTGCGTCGCCGTTCGGTCAAGCTTGTTCATCTCCCGCTGCTGCTGGTGCCTTGGCTTCGGTCGCTGCAACCTCCTCGCCTGAGTCGATGGCTGACTGTAGGGAGCGGAAGGTGCCTCGAAGATTGCGCAGCTGACTGTACTCGTGGATATCGAAGCGCAGTGGGTGGCCTTGGCGCTCAACGTCTTTAATGTATCCAGCGAGAATGGAGGCGCCGCCGCCGATGAAGAGGAACTCCTCCGCGTCTGGTGCTTCGGCCCAAGCGTCGAGAACGCGCTCCAGGACATCCCGTGCGAGTTCGGTCAGGTGCAAGTTCGCAATATCGCCGATGTTCCCTTTGACGAGACCTTGCCATTTCACTTCGTAATCCTTGTTCACAAGGCGTTCGATGACGTTGACGTCGTTCTTGATGAACTCTTGGCCCTGGCTGGCGTTGAAGTCTTTCCGGATCCGCGTGATGATATCGTTCAAGTTGACGCGAAATCCTGTCGACGTGTAGTCGTCCAATTGAAGACCTGGTTTGAAGAAGGCGATGTCCAAGTCGATCCCGCCGAGATCGGCAACGCCAAACGACTTCTCAGCGAGTGTACTCTTCGGTTCGCTGGCCAGATCGATGATGCCGGATACGTTGTCCACGTTGATTCCGTCCGGTAGGGAGATTTGGATTTCAACTTCCACACCCTCGAACTGCGGCGTCGATTGGAATGCCACCATATGTACACCGCGCGTGAGCTTGTCCGCGAATGATTGAGCTTCGCCGACCTCAGCGATAGGTAGGCCGATACCCAAGTGAACGTGTGCGCGAATGCGGCGCACGCCGTTCTCGATCTGCTTCTCATGTTTCTCAGCGATGGCATATGCCAATGCACCAAGCGTTGTGATCATGGTTTCCGGTCGTTGCGATTTCATCTGGGAGGCTTTGTGCCCGATGATTGCCTGAGCTCTAGGGTGACGGGATGCAAGAACACCGATTTGAAAATGACGGCCGTACCCTTCTGGAATCGATGGGGAGACGATTTCGAGATCGAGGTTTTCGAGCGGCGTACCTTGGTTCAAGATGACCTTCCGCTTTTGGTCAGATTGCACAGTGACATTGGGAAACATAAAAGTTTGGTCAATCCTGTCATACGCCGCTTTGACGAAACTATTTCCGTTATCAACTGCGACCACGATGTCCGTATTCAAGATCTGAGGGTCTTTGCCCATCCAATTCAATCCCTTTCGTATTAAAGCACTGTATGACGTGATTATATTTTCCCATGCATAACTGGTCAATGAGTAACTAGATAAGTAGTCAATTAATTAATGCATTGACTACTTGTCTAGTTCATCATTTAACTAGTTATTTCATGTACTAGTTAACTACTTAATCTACCATCAACAAACTCTTGCTGTACTTAGCTTCTCGCCCCTGTGATATAATCCATTTAAACGTTCGGGCAACGGAGGAATTGTCGTGCAGAATTCACCATTCCTACCACAATTGACAGGATTCAGCATGTTTCCGGAACAACACCCGGGACAAGCGAATTTTGTATTTGACGGTTACCTAGATAGACAACATGTTGTGACTCGACTACCGAGACGGGACCACGGCGCGGTAGCGCCCTTTTACGACGGAGTTAGCAGTCTATTCGGATCCGTTTACGCCAACGCTTATCATTACCGAAACGTCGCACAGATGTTGCGGGTACACAGCCCGCTGTTCGTACCAGAGCTCATAACCTGTTACCCATGGAATGATGGACGATTCATGCCCACCCATCGATATGTCGAGGGTCGTGCTGCCAGCTCTTACGATGAACTGACCGAGAGTGGCTCGCGGGCGTACGGACGTTTCCTGGCAACGTTGCATGGAGGAGTGTCCACAACGGGCTTTGGTTGCTACGGAAACGTAAAAGGTGCGGGATCGTGGTGGCCAACCGTTCGGACCACAATCCAGCACCTGCTCAATCGATATGATCACGACGACGCCACGTATACGGAGGCACGATCCGTCACCGAGTGCATCCAGCACCTGCCCGAACCCGCCCGTTTCGCGCCGATCATGCTCGACCTCGATCCTTCGCAATACTTCATCACGAACGGGCACTTCTGCGTCCTTATCGACATCGATTTCTATGTATTTGGACCACCCGAACTAGAACTCATTGCACTTGAATCCATGTACCCCGGCCGACTGGCCACATCGTTTCGTAGAGGATATGAGTCGCTTCGGCCCTTCCCGGACTTGTCCACCGTCCGTCGTGTCTATCGGCTGCTCAATCGCCTGCTCCGCGTGCGTGGGGACCTGCCCTACCGTGAATGGCACGACGCCCCAGCACTCTTTCAAACGCTCTCGCGTTGACCACGGAAGGCCAATTGCTGGTACTTCGTGAATAACCGAGGGTATGTCAAGAATCCGATCACGATGCTCGTCACCGCCGACCCCGCCAGGATGCAGAATAGAATCATCAACTGGTACCGGATCGCCACGACCGGATCTGCACCGGCGATAATTTGCCCCGTCATCATGCCCGGCAGCTGCACCAACCCCGTGGTCTTCGTTGAATCGATGGTAGGAATCAGGCCAGCGCGAATGGCCTGCTTGAGGTGCGGCCATATGGCTTGCCGGGGCGTTCCCCCAAGAGCCAATACGGTGTCAATTTCAGCCCGCTGACTGGTCGCTTCAGCTTGCAGACGATTTAGCAGAACCCCCGCCGCCACCATCGCATTGCCGACAATCATGCCACTGATGGTGATGACGTACCGCGGCTGAAATGGTACGACATGCAGGCCAAGCAGAACGCCCAGCGTGACAACTTCCGTGATGACCAGCCCTGCAGCAATCCTCCACCAGACCCCGGGAATGGCCTTCGCACGCGATCTCGCGTTCAACGTCGCAACCAAGATGATCAGCAGCACCATCGCGATAATTAAAAACGCGTTATTCACATCGAAGACAAACTTGAGAATATACCCAACGATGATCAACTGAATGGTTGCGCGTACGGTTGCAATCAGTAAATCCCGCTCAACACCCAACTTCAGCCACAACGACAAGACCATTGCGAGCGCGACAAATGCCAGTGTAAAGGACAGCGTTGCAAAGCTCATTGTTCCATCTCCTCCGTCATCTGTTCCAGAAATGCGCGGGCCTCGTCAGACGAAGGTGCAGCGAAAAACGATGCCGTTGAACCGACCTCAATGAGCCGCCCCTCCGCCATGAACCAGATGTCGTCGGCAACGCGTTTTGCCTGGGCGAGATCGTGTGTCACCCAAAACAGCGTAGCTCGTAATTTCTCGTGAAGATGAAGAATGGTACGCTCCACCTCCTGCTTAGCGTGCACGTCCAATGCCGAGGTGACCTCGTCTAGCAACAGAATCTCCGGCTCCATCGCCAGCACCCGCCCTAAAGCCACACGCTGCTTCTGTCCGCCGGACAGGTCTTCCGCCTTTCGACCGAGCAAATCTCGCGACAGGCCAATGTCCTCCAGCAGCGATCCTGCGTCTGAAAGAACCTGACCGTGAAGGCGCAACCCGTAGGCCAAGTTCTGCTCCACCGTACCCGGGAAAATGGTGGCCGCTTGAAATACCATGCCAACTTGACGGCGCAAACTTCTTACATCCCACTCCCGGACTTCGCGGCCCAGGACATACACCTTTCCGGAAGAGGGGGACCGCAACATGTTGCACAGCGACAACAACGAGCTTTTGCCGGCACCGGATGGACCAATGATCGCCGCGACACGCCCTCTCCCAACGCTTCCACTGACACCCCGCAGAATCTCGTCCCCGCCCGCTTCGACCGTCACGTTCTCAAAGCGGATCGCCTCGTCTGTCATGTCTTCCCCACTCCTTGAATCACTGTTCGCTATGGTATACTGTGGAAAAACAATCCACTGCTCATACATATATTTGGAGGTGTCCCTGTGACTGTTCAGCAAGCACAGCGAATCGTTCTCGCATCACGTCCAGTAGGAATGCCAACCCATGCCAATTTTCGCACCGAGACAACCCAACTCCCGCCTCTCCAACAAGGCGAAGCCCTCGTCAAAACGACCTATCTCTCCGTCGATCCTTACATGCGCGGTCGCATGAGTGAGGCTAAGTCATATGTTCCACCATACCAGATTGACGCCGTCATGGGTGGCGGAGCCGTCGGCGAAGTATTGGAGTCGAAGTCCGACACCTTGAAGCCGGGCGACACCGTCGTGGGCGAACTCGGGTGGCAGACACATGCAGTTGTCTCCGCCGACCGACTGCACAAAGTGAACACAGACCTCGCCCCCGTCACGACCGCTCTCGGACTCCTCGGAATCACAGGGCTAACCGCGTACTTCGGCCTCGTCGACATCTGTGACCCGAAGCCAAACGAGACCGTCGTCGTCTCCGGAGCGGCTGGAGCTGTCGGCATGGTCGTGGGGCAAATCGCAAAGATTCTTGGCTGCACCGTGATCGGGATCGCTGGATCGGACGAAAAAGTCGCGTATCTACAAGACGAACTCGGATTCGATCACGCCATCAACTACAAGACCACAGAAAACATGTACAAAGCCATTAAGCAGGCGTGTCCGGGCGGTGTCGACGTGTACTTCGACAACGTCGGCGGCACGATTTCTGACGCCGTTTTGGGGAATATCAGCGATGGTGCGCGAATCTCCATCTGCGGTCAAATCGCACTATACAATCTCACCCAAGCGGACGTCGGTCCACGCGCGCAGACACCAATTCTCATCCACCGTGCCATGATGAAGGGCTTTATCATCATGGACTACGCACAACGCTTCCCTGAGGGCGTGAAACAACTGGCCAAGTGGTACGGCGAAGGCCGACTCAAATCGGAAGAGACCGTTGTCGACGGGTTCGACAAAACGGTTGACGCGTTCCTGGGCTTGTTTACCGGTGCAAATCTAGGCAAACAGCTTGTCCGCGTCTGACTACAAAAAGACCAGGTCCATGGCGACCTGGTCTTTTTTCATGTATTCTCTAACAAAAATCCCGCTCAAGAAGACGTCAGAAATCTCTATAGGACTCGCCTTGCACCTGCGTAATGAGCGGCATAGTAAGGGTTGTCCAGCGACGTGATGATTACTTGCCCCTTCCCGGAAGACTCCTCAATAAACTGCCGGTTCCCGAGATAAATTCCCACATGGCTCACACCTGCTTTCCACGTGTCAGCAAAGAACACCAGATCTCCAGGTTGTAGGGCCGCCTGCGTGATGGATGTCCCTACCGTGGACTGCTCTGTGGATGTCCGAGGTAATGTGACGCCATTTTGTCCATAAACGTACTGAACGAAGCCAGAGCAATCAAAGCCAGACGGAGCCGTGCCGCCCCATACATAAGGTGTCCCGAGGAACCCTTTCGCGGTCGCAATAATAGCTGAAGCCTTACTCGGTGCCGAATTAGTGCTGGAAGCGGTGCTGTTACTCGAAGCGGTGCTGCTATTGGAAGAAGTAGTCGACGCGGGATTCGCTACTACAGTGGATGGAATCTGGATGACTTCACCCGGGTACAAAATATCCGGATTAATTAATGGATTCAGGTTCTCTAAAATAGACGTTGTTGTCTGAAATCTCTGTGCGATCTTCCACAGTGTCTCACCCGATTGAACGGTATGCTGTGTGTCTGCCATCGCAACGGGTGCTGCTATTGATAAAGCAGTCATAATAGAGCCGAGAGAAATGGCCACGCGCTTCATTGTCTTCACGCTATCAAACCCCTTAAAGTCCGCGTTTGCGGTATCTACCCAGAGTGTAGCTGGAAATCAAAAATCTCTCAATAAAATCAGTAACTTATGGAAATGTAATATATTATAGCCAATGATTCAAATGACGTTTACTTATGTAAATTGCATGCACGCCACCCAATTGAAACTGACTCTAGAAGCATGTAACCGATTTCGGTATTCTAACAGTAGGCAAATAAATGAGGTGCAGCGACTTATGTCCGATTCGTCCAGACTACCCGGCCAAGGTGGTAGCGTGCTGGAATCCGGGATCCAAACCGACTTCACAAACGACATGACTTATGGTGATTACCTGCACCTGGATACGGTTCTATCCAGCCAGCATCCACTCTCTGGGCATCACGATGAAATGCTGTTTATTATCATCCATCAAGCCAGCGAGTTGTGGATGACACTTGTTTTACATGAGCTGGATGCGGCAATCCGGTCCATCGAAAAGGACCATCTTGAACCGGCATTCAAAATGCTAACCCGCGTATCCCGCATACAACAGCAACTGATTCAATCATGGGACGTCCTGTCAACCCTGACACCCGCGGAGTACATGGAATTCCGGGACAAACTGGGTCATGCGTCCGGCTTCCAATCCTATCAAAATCGGCTGATAGAATTTGCACTCGGGCACAAGAAGTCAAATGTCCTCAAGGTCTATCAGCATCAACCCGCTCTCTACGAACGCCTGCGCCGGGCACTGGAAGCACCCAGTATTTACGATGTGACACTCAAGGCACTGGCCCGACGCGGCTTCACGATCGACGCCACGTGCCTCCATCGAGATTGGTCCCTGGACTACACGCCCCACGCGACTGTCGAGCAAGCCTGGCTGACTGTGTATCGCAATGTTGGTCAGTATTGGGACCTATACGAACTCGCCGAAAAATTGGTAGACGTCGAGGATCGCCAGCAGCAGTGGCGATTCAGCCACATGAAGACAGTTGAGCGAATCATCGGGCATAAAACAGGCACGGGCGGATCGTCCGGGGTAACGTACCTCAAACAAGTACTCGACCACCGCTTTTTCCCCGAACTCTGGACCCTCCGCACAAAGTTGTGAATACGAGAGGAGCATCTTTGCATGGAATACTTAGCTGACGCGAACCGATACACTTCAATGCAGTACAGACGCTGCGGCCGATCCGGCGTAAAACTTCCCGCCATCTCCCTCGGCCTGTGGCACAATTTCGGCGGTGTCGACACCCTGGAAAACAGCCGCGCCATGATTCGCCGCGCCTTCGACCTGGGCATCACCCATTTTGACTTGGCAAACAACTATGGGCCACCGGCGGGATCGGCAGAGGAAAACTTTGGCCGCATCCTCAAAGAAGATTTAGCGGCATACCGCGACGAGATGATCATCTCAACCAAAGCAGGCTACTATATGTGGCCGGGGCCCTACGGCGACTGGGGCTCAAAGAAGTACCTCGTCGCAAGCCTCGACCAGAGCCTGAAGCGCATGGGCTTGGAGTACGTGGATATCTTCTACTCCCATCGTCCCGATCCCGAGACACCACTGGAAGAGACCATGGCGGCACTCGATCTCGTCGTGCGCCAGGGCAAAGCCCTCTACGTCGGGCTCTCCAACTACGACGCAAACCAAACCAAACAGGCTGTCTCCATACTGAAACAACTCGGCACACCGCTGCTCATCCACCAGCCGCGGTATTCCATCCTGGACCGTTGGATCGAGGATGGCTTACAAACTGTCCTCGAGGATGAGGGTGTGGGGTCCATCGCGTTTTGCCCGCTCGCTCAAGGTCTGCTCACGAGCAAATACCTGACGGGTATCCCCGATGATTCCCGTGCAGCAAAAGAGTCAAGTTTCCTGAAGGAATCCGATATCACGGAAGCAACCGTCAACAAAGTACGAGAACTGAATGTCATTGCCCAACAACGAGGGCAGTCTCTCGCACAGATGGCACTTGCCTGGGTTCTCCGCAGTGGCCGTGTGACGTCCGCGCTCATCGGTGCAAGTCGAGTCGCTCAAATCGAGGAGAACGTCGCAGCATTAGAGCAGTTGTCGTTCAACGACGACGAATTGTCCGCTATCGACCAAGTCCTGCGGTAAGGATCCCCCTCGTTGGCGAGCGAGTAAACATCGTGTAAGCGCCCGGCTACATCGCCGGGCTGTTTTCACTGTTTGTAAATGCTCTGCTTCCCACGAATGCCCCCGAGTCGTACATTCTTCAGCGGCAATACGCCGCTTAGCGAAAATAGTACAGCTGCCAACAGTAGCCCACCCGCTGTTTGCAAACTGACAGACACGAAGCCACCAGCATGCATGTAAAGCCACCCGGCAGACCACGTTCCCACGGTCGATCCACCATACATCAACGCATTCGCAAGACTGGAAGTCGTCCCACGGAGATTAGGTGCGATCGACTGCATCATAGCCATCATGACCGGAAAGACGGTGCCGAAGCAAAGCGCTGTCAGGCCCCAGAGTAAGCGAATGGGGAACAGAGTCGTACACACCGGTATAGTGAGCGCGACGACCGTCAGAATGAACAGCGCACCAATTAGTACCTTCCCTTGCCCAAACTGCTGGACCGCGCGGCCCCCAAAGAGACTGCCCAGTAGGTTGCCGACGCCAAACCACAGCATCAAGAGTCCTACGACGACTTCAGGTGCGTGAAAACGATCCGCCAGCCAAATCCCTATGTATGAAAACCTGCCAAAGTTCGCTGCCTGCAGGAGAAAGTAGGCGAGAAACACGAGGCACGCAGTCCTCGACGACAGTAGGGTGCGATAAGGTTTGAGGAGAGAGGATTTGGGGCGTGATCGGGATGGGTAGTTGGGTTGTGTTTGCATGGAGGGAATCACCCAGGAAATAAGGGCCGCAACAACCATGGCAGCCATTGACACGGCGTAGAAAGGCACGCGCCAGCCGAGTGTGGACAGACAGCTCCCTATCGGGACACCGAGTGCTTGTGATACAGCAAGCCCCGCTGTGGCAATTCCCATTCCTCGAACAACTTGAGCAGGTGGCAGCAACGTCGCAATTGCAGCCCATACTTGCGGCGACGCAATGGCAGCGGCAGCACCCGCCAAGAAGCGAAAGCCGATCATCCACCAAAATCCCCCCGCTACTCCACACAAAAACGTGGCCGCCGCGAAACTCACCATGCCTATCAGCAGAACTCGTTTTCGATCCCAGCCGTCCGACAACGGCCCTATCACCAAAGCAACGGAGGCATAGCCGAGCGCATAGGCACTCACCAACCAGCCAGCGTTTGCAGTAGACACGTTGAACGTGCTGCGAAGAACTGGAAGGAGCGGTGCTACAAGGAATGTGTCCGTCCCGACAATAAACATCAGCAAGAAAAATAAGACAAGCATTCGATGGTATCTAACGGATTGAGCAGCATAGGCGAATCCCATTATGTATTCTCTCCTTACGATGAGCGCTGTGGGGTTCTAGATGTCTAGACTAATTCATCATGTAATATAATAGTTAAATAACTATTGAACTAAAGAACAAAAGAGAAGGACTCGTTAGACACTGAACTCTAAGGTTAAAGTGTCTGTAGGAATCCCGGTAAGTAACGTTCAAATGTATCGAACTCAATGCTCATATACTTCAATTGCCCCTCTTTCCGAACGATGATCAGTCCGGCCTCACGGAGCGTTCGGTAGTGGTATGATGCGTTTGATTTCGATGCCTCGCAGTGATTCCCCACCTCGCCGCATGTCATCTCGTGACGATTGCGATATAGCGTGCGAATGATCTCCAGACGTGTCGGATCCGCCAGTGCTTTGAAAATTTTTACACGAACTTCATTCTCTTTTACTTGCTCTTGTTCAATAATCATAGAACTATAATACAGCTTGGGCGGAAAAAAACAACCTTTCTTCGAAGCGCCTGGACAGGTTCATACATTTCTTCCGCTTCAATTCCCCTATAATATAACGTGGATTTAGGACTACCACGAAGCGCAGCGCCTTACGGGACATGAACAGGAATTCGACATCACGACAATAACTAGCTTTCATTGACAAAACGAGGTGCACACATGCTGAGAATTGGTGTAATCGGACAGTCCGGTAAGGTTGACGAAGAAACACTCCGACTTGCTGAGGAAATGGGAAAAGAAATTGCGTCGAGAAAGGCAATTATCCTGACAGGCGGAACGAACGGAGTGATGGAGGCCGCATCGCGTGGCGCGAAGCTGGCGGGTGGACTGGTTGTCGGGCTTTTGCCAGGAGACGAGTCCCAGGTGGCGAATGAATATGTCGATATCCCCATTACGACCGGATTTGGGTTCGATTTTCGGAGTATGGTACTCGTGCATTCCTCGGATGCGGTGGTCATGATCGGTGGTGGCGTCGGCACATTGGTTGAGTTATCTGCAGCGTATATGTTGCACAAGCCAGTCATTGTCCTCGAACCATCGAGCGGCTGGGCGAAGCGAGTGAAGGACATTGCTTATGAGGGGCTTTATCTCGATCATCGACGCGAAAACTACCCCCACCAACTCGATTTCGCCTCCACTCCGAAGGATGCATTCGATCTGATTCTGACACGGGCGAAAGAAGTCCCGAGCGCTCATTCGACGGCTTCTGACACCTCAGGGGACATCTACCCGAACAAGTGACGCTATACCGCTATTACAGGACCGACCGAAGCCGCGATCACGCCCTCATAAGGAGGACTTGGTTCACGCGGCTTCGACGGTCCATCATTCATCCCTAAAAGGAGTAAGGTTAGAGGTTCGTGCCTTTCACCAAACGGCCATTTTTCTCAAGAATGACTCGTGTGTCCCGCTTCTTGACCCATATTTCCCATCTCTCGAAGCTTCTCCGAACTGACAAAGCCCAGCAGATTCCCCACATTTGCTGCATCTGCGAGCGAACTTGGAACGACAATCATCGATGCTTTCTCTTTAAGGCCCTCGTAGAGAATGTTCATAGCCCGTAATTGCAGCGCGATAGGATTGCTATTGTACATTTCAGCAGCCTGCAAAAATGATTCTGCAACTTGTTTTTCAGCCGTTCCGAGAATGGCACGAGCATTCCGCTCCCGCTCCGCCTGAGCCGCTCTTGACATAGCGTCCTGCAGACTGTTCGGAATGCTGATGTCACGGAGCTGCACGTCCTGAATCGTGATGCCCCAGGGCTCCGTGCGTTCGTCCATCACCCGCTTCAGTTCCTCGTCCATTGTTTCGCGTGAACTCAGTAAGTCTTCTAACAACGTCCGTCCAATCAAGTCCCGCAAAGCCGTTTGAGCGGCCCAAGCTACAGAGCTCTCAAAATCCGCCACTTCAAGGGCCGCCTTTTGTGCGTCCCACACCATCCAAAAGAGGACGGCATCGACATTGACTGGCACGGTGTCCTTCGTGAGCGTCTGTTCCGCTGTGAACTTGGTCGTAATAATGCGCTGATCAATCCAAGTCGGAACTGTATCAACCAGGGGAATAATGAAAAACATACCCGGGCCAGCAAGCGCTTTAAATTTCCCGAGTCGAAGCACCACAGCCTTCTCCCATTGATCGGCGACACGAATAGAAGTGGCAAACACCCACCCCACTAAAATGATCAGTATGCCAATTACTGCCCCAAGCACATGATGCCTCAGCGCAATTCCAGCCCCTACACCGAGACCAATAAGCAAGAAGACAATAAATATGAATCGCTGAATCCCCGCGATATTTCGATTTGCCACTTCATCCACACCGCTCATCCCCTATTCACCATCTCTTCGTACTTCGTGTGCGTCATTCGGCTGTGAACGTTCTTGTAGCGCGGCCAACAGTTCCGCACGTGTGATTCCTTGTGCCTGCGCCATTTCGACAACAAGTGTCACGAATTTCTCCACCAATGCCACCCTCTCACCCGGCCTTTCAGCCCACTCTCCTCTGTCGCGGACAAACGTCCCTTTACCCTGTTGCGTACGGATGTAGCCATCCCGCTCGACTTCTGCGTAGACGCGACTGACGGTGTTGACGTTGATCCGAACGTCCACGGCGAGCTGTCGTACGGTCGGAAGCTGGTACCCGGGCGGCCATTCACCGGTGATGATTTTCTGGATAATGTTCTGCTTCATCTGCAAATAGAGCGGAACACCACTGCTAGTGTCCAGCTGCCATTCGGTCACTTGTTCACCCCCTGCGCACTGATTATTGTAATAGTACATTATGACAATCAGGCAGTAAAGATTCCCAATAAAAATATTTCTTGGCCACCAGACTTCGACAGCTTGTGACTTCCAAGGAATGCTAGACTAGCACCAAATTTAGTATAAACGGACAATATGATGCCTTCTTCTTAGAATATCGCAGAACAAGAGGTGTGAAGGTAATGAAACTCTCATCTATCGGAAAGTGGCTATTAACCATACTCTCGGTGATGATTATCCTCGTGCCAGGGCGCGGGGCAAACGACAAATTGGCGCCCGATCCGGTCGTCTCTGCGGCAACCACGTCATCCACAAAAGCGCCGCCTCTGACACCTGCTGCGAACAGCGGAAAGTCCAAGTCAACTGGGGCGTCTTCAAGCGGATCGAACGCATCCACTGGAGGGGACATAAAAAATACAGGCAACACTGCGACACAATCAGAGAACAATCGCCCGTCGATACCCGTGTTGGCACTGGGTGCCAAAGGCCAAGCTGCACTGTGGCTCAACGAGACGTTAGCAGCACTACAATACCTTCCACTGGGGTTCACGCCTAGCGCAGAAGTGTCGGAAGATGCAAGTAGCGAGTCAACATCTAGCGGTCCCTCACCCGCTATCGCGAACACGTTGGCTGCCACACTTCAAGACGCCACGCTTAAACCCATTCCGGGGACCTGGTCGTGGAAAGCCAAATACCCGACATCCCTCACGAATCTGTGGAACGCGAATGCCGTCTCCGTAATTACGGAAGGTGCCATTATTCGATTCGAACACGATCACGGCCTGGACATTGACGGAATAGCCGGTCCGCAAGTCGACAACGCACTGCTGATTGCGCTGACCAAGGGGCAAATCGAAAATAAACCTTATACCTATGTCACGGTGTCGAAAACGGATCAAGAGCATCTCGATATCTGGCAAAACGGGAGCCATATCTACAACACGCTCGTCAATACAGGCATTTCCGCATGTCCAACGCCAAACGGCACCTGGCCCGTTTTCCTGCGGCTGACATCCCAGACGATGCGAGGCAAGTCCCCTTCTGGTGAACCATACAACGATCCCGGGGTACCCTGGATCAACTACTTTTACAAAGGTTGCGCCATTCACGGATATGTTCGTCCTACATACGGGTCACCCCAGAGTCTCGGCTGTGTGGAACTACCTGTAAGTAACGCCCAAAAAGTCTACTCCCTCCTCGATTACGGAACACTTGTCACGGTGGGAAGCTAATCACTGATTTGACGAGTTCAGGCACATTAGATCCCTCTAATTCGTCCACTCTATAAGAGTGACAAGGAGTGGTCGTCAGTGCCTGAATTGCCAGAAATGGAGACGTATCGAAGCTTGCTTTTACAGACGGTGGTCAATCAACGTGTCACGGTTGCCCACGTTCAACGGGAGAAGTCTATTAACGTCCCGGTTACCGAATTCAAGCGACGCGTCGAGGGCAGGCGGATCGGCAATATTACTCGACGCGGTAAACATATTCTATTTTGGCTTGATTCCCAGGACATTCTGTTGCTCCACCTGATGCTTGGGGGCTGGATGTACTACGGCACGATGGCAGATAAGCCGGACCACGACAGCCAAGTGGACTTAACCCTTGAGAACGATCACACCCTGTTCTTTTTGGGGCTCCGCCTCGGCTACTTACATGTTATTGACATGCCGTCACTCACCGAAAGATTGCGCGATATGGGCCCTGAACCGCTCGATCCGGCGTTTACGGCCGATGACCTGCGAACCGCATTGACACACAAACGCGGGTCACTGAAATCTGCACTCACCGATCAACACTGTATCTCTGGCATCGGAAACCGCTATTCAGACGAAATATTTGCTTCGAGGCCGGTATTCTCCCATTAACCCGTGTGCCGAACTTGGAGGCGGATCGAATAACACAGTTGTATGACGCTATTCGAACGACGCTCAAGCGAGCCATTTCCTACGGTGGATATATGGCCCGCCCGTATCAACGCACGGACACGCAAACAGGAGGCTATGATACTCACTTTCTCGTCCACGGCAGAGGAAACGAGCCATGCCCCCGCTGTGGGCACCCCATCACGCAGACGGAGCACGCCGGTCGCAAGCTATTCTACTGCAGTCATTGTCAACACTAGGTGGTCTTCGACATGAACAACATGGAAAACATGAACAAGATAACAGCGGCCTCCAGTCTGCGCGACATTGGCAACCTGCTTCAAATCGAAGGGGAGAATTCATTTAAAGCGAGAGCCTACATCGTCGCCGCCGAGTCTTTGCTCGCTTCCGCCCTCCCCATGGACAAGATTCTCGCCAACCCAACTTCGTTACCGGGCATTGGGCACGACATCGCTGAAATACTGCATCGATTGAGTTCATCCGGCCTCGATGCTGTGCTCGCCCACGCCAACATCACCATCCCTAGGACTGCGGCGGACTTACTGCGGGTCCCTGGAATTGGGCCAAAAACAGCAAATCGCCTCGTTCATGCCCACGGTATTGTGTCCTTGCCGGATTTGGCGAGAGCCCTTGAGTCAGGCAAGTTGGAGAAGGTATCCGGCTTCGGGCGGGATCGAATGGACCGACTGAAACGGGATGTCGCCGTTCTCGTCGAAAGCTTGCACGCAATTCCAATCGCACGGTTATGGCCACTGGCAACTCAACTCGCCGAAGAAATCCGGGCTGTCCCAGGGGTTCAATCAGTTGCCGTCACAGGCGATGCACGCCGTTTGGTTGTCATGTGCCCACATGCGGAACTCGTTGTGGCTGTCGACGACGAGGAACCAATACAAGAGTGGTATGCGGAACGAGACGGCACAGAGGAAGATAACTACACTATCCTACGGGTTGTTTCTCCAAACGAGACCGTACCGGTTCGGATACATACCGTGCCGGTTGAAGCGTTCGCCCCCCATTTGATGCGGACGACCGGCGATGGAGTTCATCAAGACGTCATAGAAGGATTGCTGCGGAAGAAAGGCATCGTTTGGGCGGTGGATCGGTTGACAGGTGAAGGTGGTGAAACGATCCAAGTTCCGAAGGAAGTAGACATCTACCGTTTGATTGGCATGCCTTTCTTGCCACCCGAAGTTCGCGAAGGCCAAGGAATTCTCGTACAGCCGGATGAGCTCGTTCAACGTGAGGATATCCGTGGAGATCTGCATGTGCATAGTAACTGGAGCGACGGATCGATGAGCATTGAGGAAGTCGCGTCACACGCAGCCCGCTTGGGCTATTCATACATTGCCATCACGGATCATTCTCAGTCCCTCTCCATCGCACACGGACTCACGCCGGAACGGGTGCGAGAGCAGCGTGGCGAGATTGAACGGGTGAGGCGACTGACGGACGTCAAGATCCTCCACGGGACCGAGGTCGATATTCTATCGGACGGGCAACTCGATCTCCCCGACGACGTTCTTTGGGACCTCGACATCGTTGTGGCCTCTGTTCACAGTACAATGCAGCAGTCGAAAACACAAATGACGGAGCGAATCATCAAAGCCATCCGGCACCCTGCCGTAGACATCATTGGCCACTTAACTGGACGTGTTATCGGGCGGCGATTTGGCTACGAAGTGGATATGGAGCGGATCCTTGAAGAAGCTTACAAGCACGGCGTCGTCATTGAGCTCAATGCGAACGCGCATCGGCTAGACGTGTCGGAAAGTGCGTTGCGGCAAGCGCAGGAGATGGGCATTCTCATCTCCATTGACACAGACACACATCATGAGGACGAGTTTGACATGATGGAGTACGGCATTCGAATGGCCAAGCGAGGGTGGCTGAAGAAGACGAACGTACTGAATACATTGCCGTATGACGAGCTCGTAGGGAGGCTGCATCGGGATCGGAGAACGAGATGATGTTGATTCAAGCCCATGCAGATTCGCTGTTCTACATGGGCACCTGGGGGCTTTAGTATTTGACGACGTTCGCTGCCTGCGGGCCTTTGGGACCCTCAACGATGTCGAATTCTACGCGTTGGCCTTCGTCGAGTGTCTTAAATCCTTCCCCTTGGATTGCGCTGAAGTGCACAAACACATCTTCCCCGCCCTCCACTTCGATGAAGCCAAATCCCTTTTCGCTGTTAAACCATTTCACTGTTCCTTGATGCATTCAGTAATTCCTCCATAATACTGTGGTACACAGTTGATTTACATTCCGCTTCTGAAATACAGAGTAACGGGTCATGTCGTACATAAGTTATGCATTTTACGCGATTATTAGTCCGATTGTTGATACGCCCTTCACATCACTGGGTTGGGTAGGGGCCAACTGCGAAAACCTAGCCCCTCATCTAGCGATGAAGGGCTAGGTTTCTGCGTGCTGTGATTCAGAAAAGCAAATTAACCGCGTCCATTGTCCTTTTCGTTACCATGGTTACCGTCGTGACCGTGCTCGGAATGATCATGCTGCACGTTACTATTACCGTGGGTTCTCACTTGTACGGAAGCGTAAACCGACGAGTCAACCTTAGACTTCTGTTGGGATTCTTTGGCCTTGTCTTCTGACTGCTCATCTGTCTTCACCTTGGTATTCGTAGAGACAGTAGAAGCCTTAGTCGTCGAATCCTTTGAAGTCGTGGCGTTCCTGGATACTTGTGTTTGCTTTTGCGTTTCTGATGGCTGGTCAGCTGGTTTCACGGGTAGTACTGGTTGCGGTTGCTTCGCTTGTTGCTCCAACTGTTGAAGTTGCGCCTCGAGATGGGCAAATCCCTTTTCGATATTCTTCTCGAGAGATTGTTGCGCCTTGGAATTATGTACATGCTGCAGCGCAGATGCCAAGGCTACCGTATTATGGGCGAGATTAAAGTACTCCGCATCCTTCTGCTCATCACCCGACTCGCTTTTGGTACAGGTAGACGGTGAAGTTGAACTGTTCGTGGTTCCTGTCGTGGACCCGGAGTTTGACGTGTTGGATGGCGTCGATCCTGTAACGGTCACAGTTGGCGTACTTCCTGTTGTTGTCGCAGACCCTGATGAACTATCCGCAGCTCCCGTTGTAGAAGATGCCGACGTACTCACTCCAGTGCTGGGCTGATTGCCAGTTACCGTGGGAATGGTTGATGAAAGCAACTGTTCTGCCTGTTGTGTGTTGCCTTGGGCAATCAACGCATTGACTTTGCTAATTTGCTCCTGAGCGAATTGAGCTAACTGTTGTGCTTTGGAAAGATCCTTTGCTTTCAATGCAGCTTGAATTTGCTGATATATCGTGTTTACGAAGTTTGCATACTCGCTTGATAACGCTTGGGACGAGCTTAAAACAGTCGATCCGGTATTTGACGTCGCGTTTGTTGCACCATATGTTTCCTGGGTAGTCGACGTATTCGCCGCTGGCGTGACTGTAACGTTAGATGCAGCCCATACGGTTGCACCCGTTGCACTTACTCCCAAAATTAGCGCTCCCGCTATCAGACCTTTTGTAAACCTCGTTTTTTTTATAGCCAAAATCGAAACCCCTCTTTCTTCTAGTAATCATTGGCTTCGCGAAGTTGTTAGAGAGTTCGAATCTTGAAGAGAACTTTTGTCCGTCGATGTGAATGTTCTTGAATTGTGCATGGTTCGTAGTTGGATATGGATCACCCCGTCGACAAATGATGTAACATGGGCGAAACCAATGAAGGGCATGCCTACCGAGAGTTTGGGGCGGGAGATAGAGCGGTTTTTTATTTTTTACAGGCCATCGCTCAGTCTTAGCGTCCGATGGGCATTTAAGTAGTGGAGAATCCGGTCAACGCCTTGTTCAATGGACTGAACATGAGTCTGTACAGTCACTTGTGGATGGGCTGGTGGCTGATATGGGGCATCAATTCCAGTGAAACCTACAATTTTACCCTGGCGGGCTTTTTTATATAGACCTTTCGGATCCCGTGTTTGGCAAACATCCAATGGACAGTCCACAAACACTTCGACAAACTCATTTGCGCCGAACTTTTTCCTTGCCATATCACGTTGATGTTTCATAGGAGAGATCACTGCCGCGATCACGACCATGCCTGCGTCCACAAATAATTTCGCAACTTCAGCTACACGGCGAACATTTTCGTCCCGGTCTTCGTCACTAAAACCAAGGTTCGAATTAATTCCACAGCGTAAATTGTCGCCGTCTAGCACATACGTCTGTACCCCGCGTTGAAACAGAGCTAAGCTAAGTTGATTCGCTACAGTTGACTTTCCGGATCCAGATAGGCCTGTTAACCATATCACACATCCTCGATGTCCATTTCTTTGCTGCCGACTATTTCTTGAGACGGATGTTTGGTGCCATGTAACGTTGTTCGTTTGCAATCTGAACACCTCTTGTAAATTACTTCAGCCATGCAGACAAGTCTCTATTGATGAGCGTCTGCAATTTTTCTATGTCCTGCCGGTAATAACGCTGTAGTTCTAGCCTTGTATTGGGATCCATGCTCTCCTTTTGTAACACCATGGTTTTGGCCCGTTGGCCCAACCTTTGTCGAAATTTCTGAGGCAAAAGCGGCTTCGCAATTTCCTTTAATACGTTTGGTTTTGCGAAGAAGTTGTAGAGAAATCGAGATTTGGGTACGCCGGATTCGTTATAACGAACTGATGTATCAATGTGCTCGTCATTTTCCAATCCCAGAAACGACAACACATCATTAATAACTTTCGATGTATCCTGTAAGTCTTCAAACAAATAGATTTTCAGCTGGTCTTTGGGGAATACCCGTATGTAACGCTGGACCTGACAACTATAGAGACCGAGTTCACGATACCACCATAGAGGTTGATAACCTTGATGTCGGCGGCTCTCTTCCTGTTGTAGTGCCTCCTCAAAAGTGAGCGTTTCACGCCCATCGCGAACGGTGTGCATGTATGCCGAAAACGCTCGGTCAACAGGATTGCGAAGGATGAGTACGACTTTCGCTTGCGAGTTGAACTGATACAGTTTCTCCGCCACTCCCGGAAAATAAAGGTAGTAAACAGATCCTTCTCCAACAACTTTCGCCTGATCACTGGCTGCGAACAGTTTTAAGTACTCATTGATATCTCGCAATCTGTTTTTACTGAACCCCTCGTCGCCTGGTCCTGAAAAATGATCGGGAAAATATTCATCACAGAAAAAATGAGGCTCTTTGATTGGGCTCATATACACCTTCGGGTGAAGCCCGAGGTAATGAAAAAGTGAACTTGTTCCTGACTTCGCCGCACCTGCAATAAAGAAATTTGGTTTGCCAGACACCATGATTCCCCTTTCACTTCTAGGGTACACGGTGTTTATTGAAATAAAATTGAAGTAAATTTGAGGTTTAAGGTGTATTTTTTAATATTTTGGAGTGGGTCCGATTCTCTGCGCCAACCGGCATTACGGGTGAGGAAATTGATATTCTCTCGGCAGTAACTACTTAGTTGGAAATGGAACAGATTAGGTTGAATCAACAATCGGCTATTACCTGTCAAACTCTAATGTGAATAAAAAGGGGTAGTCACGGGAATGGAGTGGATAATCTTTTACCATCAGGGAGGGATTGATGTAGGGTGCTCCGCGGAACCATCGAATTCACCTCGACTTACATGCGCCGGCAATTTATAGACTACGTCTGTAGTTATGAATTTATTTTTCTACGGTTCTCGACGGCTATTGTTTGCATTGCAACATAAAAGGGCTGAATATTAAATTTCTTCCCGAATTCAAATTTGTAGGTGGCCGTATCCACATTATTAGCTTTAAAGTATGGTGACGTGATGTAATGGATAGTCATTTCACTATCATCGAATCCCATTCCCGCCGTCTCCATCGAAACCTCATAAATCGAATCGAGATCGATAGATACGACTCTTGTCTTTTTACCAGTCACACCTTGATGGTCAAATAATATTATGCGTTGGTCCGTAACAATGAAGGTATCGCGAACTAACTTGAACCCGGTTGTGATTTTTTCTTCAGGCATCAGATATGTTCCATACTGCTTTGTCAATTCTTCTACAGAAAGCTCTGTGTAATTGCCTAATATACCACTTAGTAACTTCGGCAACATCATCATCTCCTTTGGTTTAGACTAATCGATGGCATGTGCGTTCAAGAATCGAGACACGCCTCACAAATACCTCAGTGCTCAATATTACATTACATATGCTGAATTCTCAAAACGAACCTCCAAGCCAACCTCCGCGGGAAGACCGGAGGTTGGCTTTGGTCATTTACCTACATTAAGATTGTGGCGGCGTGGGCTGAGCAGAGCCATACGCGACGTTGAAACCGTCCGTGTCCGAGTCGGGGTTTGACGGGACGGAGACCGTTGCATTGTTCTGCACCATGTATCCGCCATCCGACGCGGTGAGTCCAGGATTCGCGCCATTTACCGTACCTGGATCCATCGTCGTTTCACCATAGTGTGCAAGCGTTGCGATACGGCCATTTATCTCCGGTGCCTCTTGGATCCATTCAGCGGACGTTGCTGGTCCGGAGTAGGACTGTGTTGTGGAGAACGTCTCGTTTTGGGTGAGATCGTTTAGAGTAATTTTCCATGTCCCATTACCGTTATTGTGAATGGCAGCACTCATGTGGTCACCTGGGTAAACAGCCATATTCGTAATGACAGTCTCGGCAGCTGGGAGTATCTCCCACCACGCGTCGTACTGAGCTCTCCCGCCGACATAGTCCTGCTCGGTACCGGTTTGGATCAAGTCACTGTTGTTGTACCCATCAATGCCAATCCAAGTGGACGAATAACTGCTTTTCGTTGTCTTTTGAACTGTTGGCACGGTCCACTCGCCCGTGATGTCGTTGTATGGCCCGCCTGTGATCGCATAACCTGACCAATTTGACGCCGACCAACCGAAATTGTGAACGGAGCCCAAGGAATTGGGCGTGCCAAGTGCACTGGGTGGGAGAGGTTGTCGCGGCGCGTTGCGAATAACGACCCCCGGGTGCGTATAGTTCGTTTGGTGGTTAGAGGAGCCCACGCTCACTTTCGGTAGATTCGTGATAGCTGTGTCCGGATGTGAATAACTCGTTCCCGCAAACGCGGTGATAGGTACCATACTCACTCCCATGACAACCATAGCTGAAGATAGTAGAACTTTCTTCCGCATTCCACATGCCCTCCCAAGATGTTGTCAGGTCCCTCAGGACCTGGGTGAATTCTATGCCTGTTTGGAAGGCTAAATTATTCCTCATATAATCCATATAATCAGTATTACAATGAGGGAAAAGCCAACTCATGAGGAGGGACTCACATGAACATTCAACTGATCCGGCATGCGACTCTCTTGGTTCACATGCATTCTCGTAAAATCCTGGTCGATCCGATGCTCAGCCCAGCAGGTGCCATGTCGACCGTTGCCAACGCCGCGAACACACTCCGGAATCCCCTCGTGAACTTGACCGTCAATGTTGCCGAGCTGTTGTCGGCTGACGCGGTTCTGCTCACGCACACCCATCGCGATCACTTCGACGACGTCGCCGCCACACTTCTCCCCAAAGACATTCCGTTCTTCTGCCAACCCGCAGACAAAGCGCACGTCGAGAAATACGGCTTTACTGACGTGCGACCAGTCGAGACCGATGTCTCGTGGCATGACATCCACATCACCCGCACAGGAGGCCAGCACGGTTCGGGAGAACTCGCGACCAAAATGGGCCCTGTCTCCGGCTATATCCTCGCGGCGGACAATGATCCCTCGCTCTATATCGCTGGCGACACCATATGGTGCAAAGACGTCCAAGACGCACTCACCCTGCACCATCCCGACGTCACCGTCGTCTTCGCCGGATCCGCACAATTCCTGTCGGGCGGCCCGATCACGATGGACGAACAAGGCATCACCAAACTCTGTCGGCACTCGCCCGCCACGAAAGTCTTCGTGGCCCACATGGAGGCCTGGAGTCACTGCCTGCTTACGCGTAACTCCTTACGTGAAACCCTCCACGAAAACGGACTGACATCGCAGGTTGTTGTGCCTGTGGATGGCGAGATCGTCAACTTCCTAAAATAATAATTGACGTCGTATAGCGACGATTTCATTGCGGACTGAAAGTATATATGATAGGCGTGTCCATTGAATTACTGTATAGTAAGGGTTGCAGAACATGGTAGAATTGGCGCACGAACTGCGAGTATTATCAGAATAATTCATCATGATCTTTTGTTGACACTGTTTCGCCGTACGTCTTTTAACCTCATTGATGCGGGCAGGTGCTCTATGCGCGGTATCCTTTTTACACTATTACGAGACATGGTACGACTGAACTATCCCAACTTGATTCGTTCCTTTGTGGCGTCACTCGCCGAGTATGCACCGAGCATTTCCCGCGAATCGTACAGTCGCATTGGGGATTACGATGCACGGGAACTCCTCCTGACGACACAAGCCCTCGCAAACGTCACGGGTACGTCAGTGAACCAGGAAATGTACAACTTGGGCAAACACGTGGCGAAATACTTAATTGTGGCTGCATACACGGATGATCGGCTGCGGACACCCGTGTCAGCGTTTGATTTTCTCATTCACTCGGACGAGTACATATTGGATCGCCTTTACTATGTGCCCGTCGACAACCTGGAAGTACGCAAGTGGCTGAACACGGACAACACTCAATTGTTTACAAGCGAGCCAATGGATGAGGACACCATCAAACTCACGTTAAACGGTAATTATCCCGTTGAAATGCATCATCTCGCAAACGGGTACACACATTGTGTCGTTGAATTCTTCGGTGAGAATATCCATATCGGCGAAGTTGAGTACCACAATGAAGAAGAAAATTTAGTCGTCACGCAACTTCTACGTCGCCTCCAGCCTGGTGTCGTGTCCGACCTTGCTTCACGGGTCGCGAAACTGACCGTGGAAATGACACCTGACCCGGACTCTTTTTACCGAAACATAGATGATCCCGAACAGCTGAAGAGGATGCTTGCTCGTGCGTACCGCAGTCGGGATCGCGTGGAGCAGATTGCCGAAGACAAAACCCGTGAACTGTATCAACATCTAGCG
Source organism: Alicyclobacillus dauci (assembly GCF_026651605.1). Lineage (GTDB taxonomy): Bacteria > Bacillota > Bacilli > Alicyclobacillales > Alicyclobacillaceae > Alicyclobacillus > Alicyclobacillus dauci. The sequence continues at coordinate 4,561,612 of NZ_CP104064.1, forward strand.
GAAGTCAGTCGGGCGCGAGACGAAGCCCTTGGAGCAAGCCAAGTGAAGAGCCAGTTTCTCGCAAATATGAGCCACGAACTGCGCACGCCCCTAAACGCCATCATTGGCTATAGTGAAATGCTCCTGGAAGAAGCTGAGGAGTCCAACGAGGACGTATTTGCGGAAGACCTCAAGAAAATTAAGACAGCAGGACAACATCTGCTGAGCCTCATCAATGACATCTTGGACATTTCGAAGATCGAGGCGGGCAAGATCGAGATGTTTGTGGAGACTGTGGACGTTGGTGAACTGATAGGCAATATCGCCTCCACGATCACGCCCGTTGTCGAGAAAAACGGAAACCAACTTGTCGTCAACTGTCCGAATGATCTCGGCCAAATAGAAGTCGACTTGACGAAATTTCAACAGATTCTACTGAACCTCCTCAGTAACGCCAGTAAGTTCACTTCAAACGGCACCGTAACGCTGACTGTATCTTCCGAACCTATGCCAGAAAGCGCTATGTTGACATGTTCCGTTCGCGATACAGGTATCGGGATGACGGAGCAGCAGCTTGAGAAGATATTCGATGCATTTACGCAGGCGGATGTTTCAACAACCAGAAAGTTCGGCGGTACTGGCCTGGGGCTGGCAATAAGTCGACGCTTCGCGCTCATGATGGGCGGCGACATCACCGTACACAGTGAAGTCGGAATCGGCTCCGAATTCACCGTATTCTTACCGGTTCACCGAGTAACCACGAGGGAAACTGTGACAACGATTGACACGCCCAAGTCTGGCAACAAGACCGTACTGGTTATTGATGATGACCAGGGCGTGCTCGACCTGATGAGGCGGTTCCTTGTGCGAGAAGGATACGGTGTGCTAACTTGTGCAAGCGGTCTAGAGGCCATTGGCCTCGCAAAACAGGTTCAACCTGACGTCATCATACTCGATCTCATGATGCCCGGGGTCGACGGATGGACAGTTCTGTCCGCGCTCAAGAAGGATTCCGACACCGAGCGTATTCCCGTCATGATTCAGTCGTTTACGGACAGTGATAAGGGGCTCGGGTTTGCCTTGGGTGCTGTCGAGTACTTGACCAAGCCCATCGATAGAGATCGAATTTTGTCTGTCCTGCAAAAGCACGCGCCAGCGCCAGTCTCGCAAACTATCCTGGTTGTCGAGGACGACGAAACAAACCGCGAAATGGTAAAGAAACTCTTGGGACGAGACGGTTTCGAGGTACTCGCTGCGACAAATGGCCTCGAAGCCATTGAAGTATTGCGATCCGTCGAAGATCACCTTCCCGACGCCATCCTCCTTGATCTCATGATGCCACTCATGGACGGTTTCGAGTTCCTTCAAGAACTCCACAAAGAACCATCGTGGACGTCTATTCCAGTGGTCGTGCTTACGGCACGCGAGCTGACAGAGGATGAACGCACGTATTTGCAGCAACGGACAATGCAAATCCTGCAGAAGTCAAACACATCGACGTCTCAGATTCTACAGGCACTTTCACAGAGACTTCTCACTATATAAGCAAGGAGCGGTGACAAATGGCGAAAATTCTCCTCGTGGAAGATAACGAAATGAACCGGGACATGCTTTCCCGCCGGCTAAGTCGGAAAGGTTTTGAAGTTGAGGTGGCAGTAGACGGCCAAGAGGGCGTGGATATGGCCAAGAGGATTTTGCCTGATCTCATCCTGATGGATGTCAGCCTGCCGACAATGGACGGGCTGACCGCGACTCGCATCATCAAGAGCGACACCGCGACATCAGCTATCCCCGTTCTCGCGCTGACAGCAAACGCGACAACCAGCGACCGTGAGCAGGCTCTCGCCGCTGGTTGTGATGATTTCGATACGAAACCGGTAGACCTAAACCGCCTGTTGGAGAAAATCAATGCTGCCCTAAGCCAGCATACCGACTCCTAGAGACTGAGCCCACTCGGCCACGGTCGTGACCTGCGCCTGGCTTGGGAACACTTTTTCCGTGAGGACGCGGTGTACTTCTTCGTCGTGATCGGCACATGCGTCTGACAGGACTATCAACTTGTAATCCTTGTCGGACGCTTCGCGAAGTGTGGACAAGACGACCCCACTCGTGGAAATCCCCGTTAACACCAAGGTGTCGATCTGCTTCGAACGCAGAGCCACCTCTAGATCGCTTCCCGTAAAAGCGCTTACTCTACGTTTGACGACGACCAAGTCCCCGTCATGAGGAGCAACTTCCGGGTGCACCTGCGTGGATGATTCGCTGTCGACGAAGCCTCCGTAGGTTGTGATCGCCGAGAAAAACTGGTTGTTCGCACTCACCTCTGGATAGCCGCTTCGAAATCCAACTCGCACATACATGACAGGAATGTCAGCGTTCCGTCCTGCCTGAATTGCATTTTTCCATGGAGTGAGGAATTCCTTAGAGCCGCCGCTCACCATCTCGACGATCCCCTGCTGCACATCCATGACCAGTAGAGCTGATTTGTTGTTTGCCACCGTACTTTCCCTCCCTTAATGCATCTCATAGTCACTCTTATTCTATCATTGGAGAATGAATACTAGAATCATTCAGTCACTTTCACACCGGTGCGCTCATTCAGTACTTGCATGAATGCCTTGACTACGGCCGGATCGAAATGGCGTCCCTCCTGGCGCTTGATTTCGTCCACCGCTTCTTCCACCGACCACGAATCTTTATACGGTCGTGTGTGCGTCAACGCGTCAAAGAAGTCCACCAAGCTCACGATGCGACCGGCCAGGGGAATTTCCTCACCCTTCCGCCCGTACGGATATCCGGTTCCGTCCCATTTTTCATGATGATACAGCGCAATGGCCTCTGCCTGCTGCAAAACAGGAAACCGACTGCCCGCCAAAATTTCAGCGCCAATTTTCGTGTGTTGCTTCATTTGCTCGAACTCTTCTTCAACGAACCGGCCAGGCTTCATGAGCACTTCGTCCGGGATACCGATTTTGCCAATGTCGTGCAACTGTGCTGCTGCCTGAATCAGTTCAACCTCTCGATCCGCCAAGCCCATCGCCCGCGCAACTTCCCCCGCCCACTCACCAACGCGTCTCGTATGCTGCCCTGTGACGTCATCCCGAAACTCAGAAGCACGCGCCAGCAATTGGAGAATTTCCATCTGTGCTGCCTCCAAATCCGCCGTTCGTTCGCGGACGCGCTCCTCCAGAATTTCATTTTGATTCTGAAGCGCGAGGTGCAGGGATCGAGTCTCCAACAAATTCCCTATACGAAGGATGACCTCCGTACGGTCAAATGGCTTGGTCAAAAAGTCCTTCGCCCCTTGGGACAACGCTTGACGTTTCGCCTCTGGTGTAATGTCGGCGGTCAGCACCAATACAGGCAGGTATGAGCTTGGCGGGATTCTCTCTTGCAACTGTTCAAGCACTTCGAATCCGCTCATTTGGGGCATATGTAAGTCCAATAAGACAATATCAGGTCCAATCTCCTCAAACATAGGCAGTGCCTGCACTGGATCCTGCGTCGTATACAAATTTTCATATCCCGCTCGTCTCAACATTCGCACGAGCAAAGATATGTTCATTTCTTGGTCGTCAACAATCAGAATCCTGGACTTTGATTTGTTCATTTGTGGTACCTCATTTGTCATGTTGGAATCACAGTTTAAAAAAGGCGTCGAGTCTCACACGATTCACGTATCTGACTGCTTGAGAAAGTTCGGCATAACTTGTAACAATCCTGCCAGAACGCGTATTCATTATAAACGCGCCTGTCCTGCTCGAAATCATGAGTTGTGATTTCGTCGTTCAGGTTATGGTGGTAAATTAGTAAAAGAGCCCTTGATTTTGCCCGTAGCAATAATTACAGAATGATAGTCTTGTGGACGAATAGCGATTTAAGAACCAGCATTGAATACATATCCATAAGTAAGAATTATCCATTCCGGGCGTGTGATCAATGAAAGTTTGTTTGATGGAGCACAATGTATACGATGACCAACTGATACCGGAGGAATCGGAATGGCCGATGAAATGAACGCAGTGATCGACCTAGGGTCAAATTCTGTTCGCGTGGTGATTTACGAGCACGGGCCTTCGGGCACCCAGAAAGAAATTGACACCCTGAAACAATCGGTACGGTTGACCAGTCATCTTGATGAGAACAACGTCATCACCGAAACCGGCATTCAACTCACTGTCCAGGTAGTTGGACTGTTCAAACAACTGTGTGACTCATACGGAGTTGTAGAAATTATCGGTGTGGCCACCCAAGCCGTTCGCGTTGCCGTAAATCGGGACGAACTGTTAAATCGTATCTTTGCTGAAACCGGCATTCGATTCCGAGTCATTACCGGGGAGGAAGAAGCCCGATATGGTTATCTGGCGGCAGTTAACTCTCTCCCCTTAGAGGACGGAATAACAGTAGACGTGGGCGGAGGCAGTACAGAGATCACATATTTCCGTCAACGCAACCTAATTCACTACGCTTCCATCCCATACGGCGCCGTTTCCTTAACCAAGGAGTTCACCAGGAACGATCCTACGCCATCCAAGATACTGGAAGCAATGAACCGCGCCATTGAAAATCAGCTTGACCGATACCCTTGGTTAGAAGGGTTAGGGTGCCCCGTAATCGGAATGGGAGGAACAGCAAGAACTGTCGCCCGCGTCCACCAGGACCGACGCAAGTATCCTTTGAAGATCCTTCACGGATACGAGATGTGTCCGATGGAAGTGACGGCTATGCTGGATATGGTTTGCTCGATGCCCGTGAAAAAGCGGAGTAAAATAGGCGGCCTGTCGGGCGAACGCGCGGACATTATCGTCGCAGGGATAGCAATTCTGGACCAGGTTTTAAAACGAGTAAGGGCCTCCAAATTTGTCATCAGCAACAAAGGGCTGCGGGACGGGATTCTCATAGAACAGGTACTCAGGACCCGTGGTGAGCAACTGCTACCGGACATGCTCGTGCACAGTATCGCGAACATTCACGTCCATTTTCATCTAGACAGGCAACACGCCATTCAGGTTTGGAAACTTACTGGCCAGCTATTGTCCGAAATGGTTAAACACAATTGGTTGCCGGACAGTAGTGAGATGCGGCGGTGCCTACATGTGGCATCTATGCTTCATGATATCGGGCGGACCATCAGCATTTACAATACGAGAGACCATAATTTCTATCTTCTCCTGCAGGTGCCTCTCTTCGGTGTTAGCCATCGAGAGCGCCTTATTGCTGCAGCTATCACGGCGTTTAAGAGCACGAAGCAAACCAACAGGGCTCTAGTGAGTTACCAAGAATTACTCGAGGATGAGGACTTCACCACCATTACCCGGTTGGGCGTCTTACTCGGGCTTGTGAAGACACTGGACCGGACTTCGACAGGGGCGGTCCAGTCCATTGATCTGCTTCGCGATCAGGGAGAGTGGATTCTGCGGGTACACGCCCAGAAGCCGCTCGGTCTTCAGCTCAACCTAGCCTTGGAGTGGCTGAAAGAATGGCGAAAGGTATTCCAACGGGAGATTCGATTGGAGGTAGATCCATTTGAGCAATCCTTGGGAGTTTGATAGCCCGTTAAATTACATTAATAGGGAATTGAGCTGGCTGTCATTTAATGAACGGGTGTTGGAGGAAGCCATGGACAACAGTAACCCGTTATTTGAACGGCTGAAATTCCTTGCCATCACCAGTTCAAATTTGGATGAGTTTTTCATGGTTCGCATTGCTGGGTTGAAGGATCAAATTAAGATCGGCAGTAATGCTCCAGATAATAAGACGAGGATGTCGGCGTCAGAGCAGTGGGACGCTGCTCTGCGCAGAAGCTCGAGTCTTATGAGCCAACAGACAAAGGCGTGGAAAGAAACCCTAGTCCCGTTGCTCCAAGAGGCTGGTCTCTCGTTTGTCTCGGGCACACAACTAAACCCAGAGCAATCAACCTATGTGTCGGACTTATTTCACCGGATGATATATCCGGTTCTAACACCGATGGCGGTTGACGCCAGTCGTCCGTTTCCCATGCTGTTAAATCGCAGTCTTAACCTCGCCGTCCTGATTAAATCGGATGCTCCAGAAAAGGAACCGTATCTGTTTGCCTTCGTACAGGTTCCGAGTGTGCTACCTCGGTTTATTGAACTTCCCACCTCAGGTGAAGGTCATAGGGCGTACATCTTCCTCGAAGAGATTATCCGTATGCATTTGTCCGACTTATTTCGAGGAAAGAGCATCGTCTCCGCGAGCTCGTTTCGAATCACCCGCGACGCTGATCTGATTTTAGATGAGGATGCAGCAGAGGATCTCCTGGAAGAAATTGAAAGAGTGCTCAACAAGCGAAAGACCGGAGATGCAGTGCGTATTGAGGTTGAGACGGGCATGCATCCCTTTCTAAGGAAAGTCATCGAAGACTGGGAGGAAGTAAGCCATTCCGAAGTCTTTGAATTGGACGCCCCCCTCGATCTCTCTTTCCTGTTCCGGTTTGTAAACCAAGGAGGATATGAGCCCTTAAGGTTCCCGGATAATCCGCCCATCCTCCCTGTAGATCTACGGGGGGAACAAGATATTTTTGCAGCCATTCGACGCAAAGACATATTGCTGCATCATCCGTACGAATCATTTGAACCGGTCATTCATTTTGTTCACCAAGCCGCCCAGGATCCCGATGTCCTAGCCATCAAACAGACCCTCTATCGTGTGGGTGGCGATTCCCCCATCGTGGCTGCCCTGGCACAAGCGGCAGAGAACGGCAAGCAGGTCACGGTCCTAGTTGAACTCCGAGCACGATTTGACGAAGAAAAGAATATCGTTTGGGCGAAGAAACTCGAAAAGGCTGGGTGTCACGTTATATACGGATTAGTCGGGTTAAAGACTCACTCTAAAATGGCCCTGGTTGTGCGAACAGAGAATGGCCAATTACGAAGATACGTGCACCTTGGCACAGGGAACTACAACGAAAACACCGCCAAGCTTTATACCGATTTTGGAATGTTTACTTGTAATGAAGAAATTGCCGAAGATGTATCTTCCATTTTCAATCAGCTAACGGGGTATTCCTCACTTCCAGTATTACATCGTCTACGGGTGGCACCGTGGGGGTTGGAGGAAGCTTTTCTCGCCGAACTTGATGAAGTTGCCGCATACTCCATCGAGAAAGGGCAGGGACGAGTCATCGCGAAAATGAACTCCCTCACCGACAAAGATTTGATTCAGGCACTTTACCGGGCCTCATGTATGGGGGTAAAGATAGATCTGATTGTCCGTGGAATATGTTGCCTACGTCCCGGAATTCCTGGGGTAAGCGAAAACATCCGGGTTCACAGCATCGTCGGCCGATTTTTGGAGCATGGACGAGCCTACTATTTTTGTAGTGGGAATCGGAAAAAAGTGTTTCTTTCCAGCGCTGATTGGATGACTCGCAACCTCGAACACCGAGTGGAAACACTATTTCCGGTCCTTGAATCAAAACTAAAGGAAAGGGTCATTGAAGTTCTGGAAACTCAATTAGCAGACAACGTCAAACGAAGAGAACTACAGCCTGATGGCAGTTATCTGCGTATCATTCGACAGGAAGGTGAGGAACGCATCAACAGTCAGGAGCGATTATACGAATGGTCTGTTGCTTCGGTTCAAGAAAGTCTCCACTCCGTATGAAAAATCAACCGCGATGCGTTGGGCATTAATCTGCCTCAAGTCACTGGCCAGCGACGGCGTGGACGAAGTCCTTGATGTACCGAAAGTACGCCTCCGTGTCATCCCACATGGACATGTGGCTTCCGTTTTCGCAGATGGCAACCCGCGCGTTCGGAATACGGCGACCCATTTCCTCAATATCGGCGGGATTCATGGAATCGTGCCGCCCACTGACGACCAGAGTCGGGACGTGAATCTTGTGCAAGTCCGGCCACCTGTCCCAGTCCTTCAGATTGCCGGTGAAGACAAACTCGTGCGCGCCTTGCATCGTGTTGTAGACCTGTGCATTCGTATGGGCGAACGCACGATTGACTGCGTCGGGCCATGGGTCACAGCGGCAAATGTGTTGTTTGTACAGGTGTTCCGTGACGAGATCGATATATTGTGGGGCGTCGAGATCGCCTTTTTCTTCGTAGGCTCTCATGGTGTCCACGATGTCCTTCGGCAATAGATCTCGGAGAGCGTTGATGTACTTTAGGTAGCTTGGGATGCTTGCCGTCATATTCGAGATGATGAGTCCAGCCAAGTTCTCTTGGTATTCCAACGCATATTCAATAGCCAGCGCTCCTCCCCATGACTGACCAAGTAGATAGAATGACTCTAGGCCCAAATAGCGCCGGACCTCCTCCACTTCTTCGCGAAAGCGGTGGGCGTTCCATAGGGATGGGTCGTTTGGTTGATCAGAAAAGTAGGAGCCAAGTTGATCGTAAAAATAGATTTCGATCCCGTCCGGAGGAAGATAATCTTCAAAGATTTCGAAGTACTCGTGATTGGCTCCCGGCCCACCGTGCAACAATAGCATTTTGATGGGGCTGTCACCGACGCGGCGTGTCCAAACGTGAAATCCGCCGGAGATCGGGACAATTTTCGATGCATTCGCCATTTATTCTTCTCCTCCAATACTATCGACAATAGGTGGATTATACGGAATTTTACGCAGATTTAGTAGGTGTTTTTCTTGTTGTACACCGGACTATCCCAGTTATAATCAATCTAGGTCAAATATTGCGCAAGACCGCACGGGAGTCAATGCCGGTCGAGAGTCACAACCTGACTGGTCCGTGAAGCAAAACATAACCTCCGGCAAAGGATGTCTATAGATGAGTATCTTGAGTGTGAAGAACTTGACGCACGGATTTGGGGACAGAGCCATTTTCAACAATGTCTCCTTCCGTATGCTGAAAGGCGAACATATTGGCTTGGTCGGCGCCAACGGCGAGGGGAAATCCACGTTCATGAGTATCGTGACGAGGAAGCTGGAGCCGGATGAGGGGCAAATTGAATGGGCGAAAAATGTGCGCATAGGCTATCTTGATCAGCACACGATTCTCGACCGCGGCCTGACGATTCGCGACGTGCTAAAAAGCGCCTTTCAGTACTTGTTCGATCTCGAACAGAACATCAATCAAATGTACGAGGAAATGGCGACTGCCTCCCCCGAACGGTTGGAGGCGCTGATGAATGAGGTCGGCACAATCCAGGACCTGCTTACTCAAAACGATTTCTACACGATTGACGCGAAAGTAGAAGAAATCGCGCGGGCGTTGGGTTTGGATGAGATCGGGATCGACAGCGATGTCGAGGAACTCAGTGGCGGTCAGCGAACGAAGGTCCTCCTCGCTAAACTTCTGCTCGAGAAGCCGGACATTCTGCTGTTGGACGAACCCACAAACTACCTCGACGAGCAGCATATTGTCTGGCTCAAGCGGTATCTTCAGGAGTACGAGAACGCGTTTATTCTCATTTCGCACGACATTCCGTTCCTGAACAGCGTGATCAACCTCGTTTATCACATGGAAAACCAGGAGTTGACCCGCTACGCGGGCGACTACGACAACTTCCTCCAGGTCTACGAAGTGAAGAAACAACAGCTCCAGGCGGCGTACAAGAAGCAGCAACAGGAAATCGCAGAGTTGAAGGACTTTGTCGCGCGCAACAAAGCCCGTGTATCAACGCGCAATATGGCCATGTCCCGGCAGAAGAAACTGGATAAAATGGATGTCATCGAACTGGCCAAGGAGAAGCCGAAGCCACAGTTTAACTTTGTGGAATCGCGATCGCCAAGCAAACTAATTGTCCAGACACACGATCTCGTCATCGGCTACGACACCCCACTCTCGAAACCGCTGAACTTGCAGATGGAACGCGGGCAAAAGATTGCGTTGGTGGGAGCCAACGGGATCGGGAAGACGACGTTGCTGCGAAGTATTCTTGGGGAAATCCCGGCATTATCGGGTGAAGTACAGCGCGGGGACTATCTGGAGATAGGTTACTTTGAACAGGAAGCCAGACACACACCTGACACGACTTGCATCGAAGAAGTGTGGCACGAATTTCCCCACCTCAACCAAGCCGAAGTTCGCGCTGCCCTGGCGAAGTGCGGGCTGACAACCAAGCACATCGAAAGTAAGGTGGAAGTGCTCAGCGGAGGCGAAAAATCGAAAGTTCGACTCTGCAAGCTGATAAACAAGCCGTCGAATGTTTTAGTCCTCGACGAGCCCACGAACCACCTGGACGTCGACGCCAAAGACGAGTTGAAGCGAGCCTTGAAAGATTACCGCGGCAGCATCCTCCTCATTTCACACGAGCCGGAGTTCTACCAGGATATCGTCACGGACATCTGGAACGGTGAAACGTGGACGACGAAGGTTATTTAGTGGCGCAGGGGGCCGCCCCCGCAGCCACTCTACAATAACATGCGGGACAGCCCCCAGTATCTTCGATCCGCCATCACTTATCTGCCTGGTATCTACTCGAATTTGACGAGGAAGTACTTTTTCTTGCCGCGGCGGATAACTAAGAACTGCCCGCCAAACATCTCTTCACGGTTGAACTCGCGTTCCAAGTCCGTCACTTTGTCGCCGTTTACGCTGATGGCACCGCTCGTGATGTCCTCACGCGCTTGGCGCTTCGAAGGGCAGGCACCGCTCGCGATGAGAATGGACATGATATCCAGCGGGTGATCCGTCGGTAAACTGGTGGACGGAACGCCCTCGAACACCTCTTGAATCTCACTGACGCTGAGGCTCTTAATGTCACCACTGAACAAGACGCCGGACATGTGAATCGCCCGATCCGTCTCCTCTCGCCCATGCACAAGCTCCGTCACGTGTTCAGCAAGGGTCTTTTGGGCCTTGCGGGCCCCCGGATTGTTCGCGACTTCCTGCTCCAGTTCCTCGATTTCTTCCCTCGAGAGGAATGTAAAATACTTCAGGAACTTGATGACATCATCGTCCCCGGTGTTCAACCAGAACTGGTAGAACTGGTACACCGACGTCTTGGTGGCATCCAGCCAAATCGCGCCCGATTCTGTCTTGCCGAATTTCGTCCCGTCTGACTTCGTTACCAGTGGTATGGTGAGCCCGTATGCCTGCTCTCCCGTCAGCCGGCGAATCAAGTCGATGCCGCCGACGATATTCCCCCACTGATCCGATCCGCCAATCTGCAACAGACAATTGTTGCGCTTAAACAGTTCCAAGAAATCGTTCGCTTGGAGCAACATGTAGCTGAACTCGGTAAAGGAAATACCTGTTTCCAATCGCGCCGACACGGACTCCCGATTGAGCATGGTGTTCAGACCGAAGTTCTTACCAACGTCCCGCAGGAACTCGATCACGCCCATCGGCCCCGTCCAATCGTAGTTGTTAGCCATAACCCCAGCATTGCCGTCGGCTTCAAAGTCAATGAAGCGTGACAACTGCTTCTGAATCTTAGCCGTCCACTCCGCCACGACTTCCGGCCCATTCAATGTCCGTTCTTGTTTCTTACCGCTGGGATCGCCAATCAACCCTGTCGCACCGCCAACCAGCGCTATGGGTTTGTGGCCCGCCAGCTGAAAACGGCGCAACGTCAAAATGGGCAACAGGCTGCCGATATGTAAACTGTCCGCGGTCGGATCGAACCCGACGTACAGACTGACGGATTGCTCTTGGAGCAACTTCTCTAATTCATCTCTGTCTGTCGTTTGAAAGATCAATCCCCGAAACTCGAGTTCTTCTAAAATGTTCACTTTACGACCCCTTTCAACGGCCTCTTTGTTCATTATAATCGCATATATACCACCAATGCAGCCATTGGGGAAAATCGGATCCGGCCGGAAGTGATCGATTTGTGGGCACACATCGTGAACCTCATTATCTCATGCTATTCATCTGTTCCATAGTCCGAATGATCTTGTACAGCATATCGTTCGTCGGCGTGGGTACACAGTGTTGTCTGCCAAGTTCGCACACCTTGCCGGCCAAATATTCGACTTCAGTCTTTCGTCCAGCTTCGATATCCTGAAGCATCGACGTCTTCCCCTCCGGTGACATTCCGTTCAATATACCCATGAACGTCTCAATATCTTCTTCGGTGAGATTGACGCCTACTTTTTGGGATAACATAATGACCTCTCGCATGGCACTGATCATCAACTCACGCGCATCCTGCAAATTTTGAAATACACCATATGGTGCTTTCAACACGGCCGATGTCTGATTCACGCCCACGTTGACCATGAACTTCCACCACATTGTGCGCTGCATATCCTCTGGAATTGCGTACGGGATATTTGCTCTATCAAACAATTCCTTCACGCGTTGGACATTTTCAGAATAGTGAACGTTCTGTAACTCACCGAAACAAATGCGACCAATTGAAGAAAACCGGATGGACGTGTCCTCCCGTACAGCATCAATAGCAACGCACATGGCGTGGAGTACCTTATCGTGACCGTATACCGATCCAATTGCTTCTTCACTAGAAATGCCATTTAAGAGGGGAAGAATGATGGTATCGGGACCCACGTGCCGCTTAATTTGCTCAATAGCAAGCTCAAGGCCCTCGTACTTGACGGCGACGATGACGAGATCGGCCGGTCTGGTATCCACATTCGGCGAAATGTAGCGGAATTCATAGCCACGGCCGTTTACCAACACCTCTCGTCCTTGAAGGCGTCGCATCCGATTCTCGTCCGCTATGATTTGAATACAGTCGGGATCCATGTCGTGCAATCTACTGGCATAAGCAGCACCGATGGCGCCCAACCCAATGAGTGATACGTTCTCTATCCTCTTCACAGCAAAAACCTCGCTCTATGGTTTTATGTACGCTAAATCTGGTGTCATTGACGGTTGAGATTTTGTACCACATTTTATCACGTAGGGCATGCGAATTGGCGGAAAATTTGGTATGAAAGGTTGAGATCGAGTTTGGAGCACATCATTTCTCCTGCGCGTCATTGAGCATCGTCAAACCCGCACTGTACCGTTAATTCAGCACGTTGGATCGGAGGAGGGTGCTTCTTGTCATTTGATCGTGCATACAAATCGTTTATCAAGTCTCACCTTCGGCATCGGAATGGAGCCCGCAAAGCACGAATCGAATCGGGCCTGCACCATGCAGAAAAAATGCTCCTCGAAAACGTCTGGTGGCCGGCATTTCACCAGTTTGATTCATTGTATCCCGAGTACGAAGTCCAAGATTTCAAAGGCGGCTATCGTTACATCGATTTCGCCTACATTCAACAACAATTTCGCGTGGCCATTGAAATAGACGGGATCGGACCGCATTTAAAAGGTATATCGCAAAGCCAATTCTCCGATCACTACCAACGCCAAAACCACCTCGTCATCGACGGCTGGCACATTCTCCGTTTTACATACAGCGACGTTCGACATCGTCCCCGTATTTGTCAACAGAACATCCAGCAACTGCTAGGAAGACTCACTGGTTCCTCAACGGTATCTTGCAAACGCTGAGCGTTACGGACAGAGCAATCGTGCGCCTCGCACTCGGTTCAAACCGGCCGATCACGGCCCGAGATGTCACCACTCATCTGCAGTTATCCAGCAATACGGCAACAAGGCACCTTCGCAGGTTAGCAGAAACAAACTGGTTGGAGCCAGCGAGCGGGTCTATACGCATTCATTCCTATCGCATCCATCCATCTCGTTCGAACATTGAATTGTGAGGACCCACTACGGGGGCACGTATGAGGTCACGCTAGCCCGGTGGACTGCGTTTGTCATAGCAGCAGGGTCACGATTGGTACCACTTCGGGCCCTATTTGGTGGAAGCGCTGGATAGTGCCCATCACTTTGCAACCACTTTGATCCCTATCGACCGGCGTATACGACGGGTTCGGGTACCCTCGAGGCGTAATAGCCACCATTATAGTGGTTAACGAGGAAATCCATAGCCGAGAGATACGCGATTAGTTCCATTGTAGTGGTTATTTCGATGTCAACGAACATGGGGCACCTGGGTGGACGACTTTATGAAAACTTCTGGGGCATAAATGCTTCTTCGGCGGTGGCATGTCTCGATCCGCCGGGGCTCGGACAACGTCGCCAAGCCGACCCCACAAGTCTGCAAATTACCTCCAATATGGCGGTAATTCGAAACCCTTGCCATGCCCTCCCCACTTCCCCACTTGCCCACCAAAAAAGCCACGCGTGCCCTACCCGGCTCGCGTGGCTCACGCACCCTGCTCTTATTGTTGCTGCATTTGACTCGACTGCTGCTGCATCTGGCCTGACTGTTGCATCTGACCCGGCGACCTCATGTTACCGTAAGCGGAAAAAGAAGCTGCTGGAGACTGGGCCGGAGCTCCGCCCCTATCCCCATAAAGCACACTATCCCGCGCCCCAGGATTCATGGCCGCATTCCTTTCCATGCCACTCTGACCTGCCATATTCATAGACGTATTCACATTCCCAGCTCCGTACGCGTTCGCGGTCTGCCCCATACGTCCAGCGCCCTGCACACCGTATTCGGCCTGCAATTCTTGTGGCGCTGGTTGATAACTATTGAGGAACGTTTCGGCCGTTTGGGGATTCAGTGTCGGAACTTGGTACAGCCCCTGCTGGTTCATAAACAGGAACACTTCATATGCCTGATTCATACAGGTTGCGGCACTGTTCATCATGGTCCGGCGAAGATTGGGATCCGCGCATTCCAAGGCAGCCCACGAGGCATTGCGAGCTGCATTCTTGTGGCACAGTAACATAGCAGTGGCGATCTCGCTGTCACTCAACACAGCATCAGCCTGTGGCGCCGCTTGTCTACGCGTCGTTAAGCCGTATCGAACCTGCTGTTCGCTCGCTTTGATATCCGTGTTTGCGGGAATCGGAGTAAACCTAGTGTTCCCGTGCGCCATGGATACCATTTCGTTGTACGCCACGATCTCCTCCTGCTGGTGACGCACAATCATATCCAGCAACTGCGGGTTTCTCGCTTCTTGCGCGTACAAGTTGAAATGTGTAATCATATTGATCTTTTCTGTCAAAATCTCGTGTAGCTCCATGGATTCGTGAGCACCGAACGGCATAGAAACACTCCTTATTTGTTATTGGCACAAGTTACTATCTCCCTGCTCTATGCCAGTTATGCGATCAACATCTACTGATTTCCAACGAAACTTTCATCGCGGACCACGGCCCGGTAATGACCCCACCGTAACGCAGGACATGGATACTGGTTACAAGCGACGATTTGCACGGCCTGCGGTGACACTGTACACACATTTGAATTAGACGTAGAATAAACATGAGTAAGCGGTTTCATGACTGCCAAATAAGGAGGAATCGAAGTTGAGAGTTCGAGACGTCATGATTCAAGATGTGTACGTGGCCCATAAGGACGATTTGGTGCACGATGTTCTGAGGAAATTCTCGAACCTCAGAATCAGCGGTATGCCCATTGTTGATCATGGTTATCGGGTCGTTGGCTACATCAGTGACGGCGACATTATGCGGTTCCTCGGCAAACATACAAACAATGTGATATTGTCTTACTCGACCATCTGCACCTACTATTATGCGGAATCCCTGGACGCACAGATCGACCAAGTGGACCAGTTTAAACAGAATGCATTTTCTCTGTTTGAAAAGAACGTCATGCAACTCGCCACAAAAAAGGTGATCACAGTCAAGGAAGACGATGATCTGGTCGACGTCGCGGAGTTGCTGTCCAGACGGAAAATAAAAAAAGTACCGGTGGTTAAAGACGGAGTCCTTGTCGGTATTGTGAGCCGTGGGGATGTCGTTCGTGCTGTCGTTCAAGCTTATCTATCGTCCGGTGCGGTATCGTAAACCGTTCACGAACACTGCCGTCAGAAGATCCTAAATCATTATGTATGACCGGTCACTCTTTTCACCGTCAAACGTCGATGGTACACACGCGTTGCGAGCAGTCAACCGAGCGACCGTAGAGTGATCGGTCATTTTCAAGATTGTTGCAGCCTAAATCCCAGCGCCAAATCCACAATATGGAAGTCACACGTTTCCCGGCGGCCAAGTCATTTCAGTCGATCGCGTTGCTCGCAAACTCACGCACTGCTCTTCGCACCAATTCCAGAAACTCAACTTCATTCGTCGCTTCAGCAAATATGGGAAAGCGACGCGCCAATTCAACATGTAATGATTCCAACTCGATATCGTTCAAATCCTCGATCCGCTGAATCAAGAAATTCGTTTCTGGCGAAGCAGATGCTGACTCGTCATCCCCTGCCTGGTGAATCATGCCGGTAAAACGTTCTTCAAACTCCTTAATGATGGTCTCCGGGGACTTAATTCCCCACTTATGTCGCATGTTTGTCACTTTCTTTTTGGGGACGTCATATAACTTGGCGATGGCTTCATCCGATATCTGTTCCTTCCACCACAAGCGATGGAGCGTTTCATACGTTACATTCTTTATGTCCAATTTTTCGCCGTACCTTTTTCCTTGGCTCAGTTTGTCATACAGTCGCACTGTTTTGTCTCCCCTTGATTCGAAGCTCGTGCACATCATACTATTGGTGCTGCTCCAGTACAACAACTCGTCCCTCGCGATCGCGCTGCCCGCCTCAAGTTTCCGCCCGCCCGGTATTCGACATACGTCGTGGGGGAGGACCCATACCTAAGGGGTCATACGGCATATTGTAAATACGTAGAAAAACAAATTCGACATCGGGGGCGTGAAGCACATGCAGGGAAAAGCCCCGGGAGATGCGAGCACTTGCCATTTCCGCTACAATGCGGACAGTGGATATCTGGACTGCAATTCTCTTGTTGACCGGCCAGCTCACCGTAAGTGGTGTGTTTCTCGCTTCGGGTGCCATGTGGTTTAGCCTCACGGGACCGATCCTCGCCTACATCAGCTCCGAGGGAAAAACACCACATGCAAACGCGCTGCTCGACGGGATCGATATCATCACCGCACTCCTTCTCATCCTCGGTCAAATTACCAATATCGGCCCTTGGCGTCTTTTACTTTTGGTTTACTCAGCCAGCATACGAAGGTGCGTCGACATCACAATCCAAAGCCAGGCCCAAAAGGGCCCAATGGATGACTCGACTTGCGGCCTAAGTGAAAAACTGTCCCCCCTGTTTATACCACTTTCCTTTTGCAAGTAGATTTATTTCCTCATATAGTCCCCAACCATGTGTGCTGCCCTTGCCATTCTCGATCTCAGTACAGTGTTTCAAATGTCTCTCTCATCCGTAAACCGGTATCTTCTCCACCTTTAAAATTTTTCCACGAGACATTTTAATCTCATGCTCATTGTGTTTTATGAATTGCTATACAAATTATTATCTTTATATAATGAATCCACAACCCTGTATCCGCTTTCACACTCTTCTGTGTCTGCGATTTTTTACCCAGAAAGGATGGTGCCGGTAGGAAACACGTTTGAGCTTTGAAATACGAGGTCGTTTTGACGTCACTGAACGAGATGGATCAATCCAAACATTCGTAAGGGGGCTTCCGCATGTCTGTAGTTGCTCAAACAAAGTGGAGCAAGATCTATATTGATGGCGTTTGGAGAGAGGGATCGAGTGAGCGCACCTGTATCGTCACTAATCCTTACAATCAACAAGTGATTACGGAACTAAAGTTTGCAAACCGTGATAATATCAATCATGCTTACGAAGCATCACAACGGGCTCAGAGGGAATGGGAACAGACTTCACCCTACGTAAGAGCCGGTATTATGGAACAGGCTGCAAAGTTGTTTGAAGAACGAAGAGTGGAACTCGTCGACCTCCTAGTTCAGGAGTCAGGCAGTTCGAAGCTAAAAGCAAACGTCGAAGTAGATTGTTCAATTGGTGATATCAAGGCAGCAGCAGCTTATCCTCTCAAGATGACCTCACAGATTCTAGCCTCAGCGATACCCGGTAAGGAAAACCGAGTATACCGTGATCCCATTGGCGTTGTCGGCGCAATTACACCTTGGAACTGGCCGCTCTATCTGTCGATACGGGTTGTGGCACCCGCTATCGCGACAGGAAACGGTATTGTTTTGAAAGCTGATCCGCAGACACCCATTTCAGGGGGGCTTGTCATCGCGGAGATATTCGAACAAGCAGGTGTGCCCAAAGGGCTGTTTAACGTGATCGTTGCTGATCTCGAAGAGATTGGTGATTCGTTCGTCGAGCATCCAATTCCCGAGGTCATTTCATTCACTGGTTCGACTGCGGCAGGACGAAACATTGGCTCCCTTGCAGTGAAAAACTTGAAAAAACCAGCACTGGAACTCGGGGGAAACAATGTATTTATCGTACTCGACGATGCTGACGTGGACAAAGCGGTTTCAGCAGCTTGTTTTGGAAAATATATGCACCAAGGACAAATTTGTATCGCGATCAACCGAATGATTGTGGATCGAAGCATTTATCCAGCGTTCGTCGAGAAATTTAAAGAAGCGACCGCTCGCGCCAAGGTCGGAGATCCGGCGAACGACGACGTTGTCATCGGTCCGTTGATTAACCAAAAACAAGTAGACAGAATCCTGAAACTAATCGACACGAGCGTAAACGAAGGCGCTACGTTGCTCCAACGAGGTCAGGTACACGGGCAACTCATGGAGCCGTTTATCTTAACCGACGTGACGAATGATATGGCCATCGCTCAAAACGAAGTGTTTGGCCCTGTCGCCATTATCATCCCCGTAGACGGTGAAGAGGAAGCGATTCGAGTGGCAAATGACTCGCCCTTTGGACTTAGTGGAGCTGTCTACTCGGGATCCGTAGAAAGAGGAATTAAAGTCGCAAAGCGTATAAAGACCGGGATGATTCATGTCAATGATCAAACGGTCAACGTTGAACCAAACGTTCCTTTTGGCGGAGAAAAACATTCTGGTCTCGGTAGATACTGCGGTGATTGGGGACTGGATGAATTCACTACGGTTAAATGGATCTCGGTGCAAAAAGAACCCCGTGAATATCCATTTTCATAAAGTCCAGGTAGGTACTCGAGTAGTGGGTCGGGGGCATCAGCCCAATGCTGTCAACTTAAGCTGGAACGAATTGGGTAGTGAGCGCAGGCGGGTGAAGAAGCACTTAAGCCCACCTGCCTCTTTTGTTTTGTAAGCAGCCGCTGGACAACTCCAATCGCCTTTGCTATGGAGAAGTGGGAGGGTGTTAAAATGAAAAAAAACCAAGTTTCTCATGGACTGTGTGGCGGGTATCATGAAGTTCACTGGATTCAAGAACAAAGCGCGGAAAAGTGAGAAGGACTTCACCAGGGAAAGAAAGATTGGATTCATTCCACTTGTGCTCCTCATTTTCAACATGGTTCGTAAATCGTCTCAGTTAGAGATTGACGAATTTCGGGAGCGATTCATGCCTGAATCGGCTCAAGCAACTACATATACGAAGCAATCATTCTCCAAGGCGAGGCAGAAGATTCTACCCACCGCCTTCGTAATCCTAAATGACGAATTTATTCGCACATTCTATGCGGATCACGACTACAAAACATACAAGGGTTTTCGTTTGTTGGCCATGGATGGCTGTGTACTTGAGGTTCCGAACACGAAGGAAACTCAACGGCATTATGGCTATGTCACCAATCAAAGCAAAGACTTTAAGCTGGCAAGGGCCCTCTCTTCTCATTTGTACGATGTAGAAAACAGACTGGCCGTGAGCACAACCATGGGCCGCTATGACACAGGTGAACGGAATCTTGCCAAGACCAACATTGAGAAGATGCTTACCCTCATTCCAGATATCTCGCCTTATCAGACCTTAATTTTGTTTGACCGAGGCTACCCATCGGCAGAGTTTTTGTACTACCTCCTGAATCGAGGCATTCATTTCGTCATGCGTGTCTCAACGGGGTTTTACAGGGAGATTGTCGATACGCAGACGACAGACGGTGCAACTGACGATTACCAAGGAGCGAGCAAAGGAATTACGTAAACAGGGGACTCCCGTTCCTGTAGGTACGATCCTCACCCTGCGCGTGGTGAAAGTCACTTTATCTACCGGTGAGACTGAAATCCTCATCACCGACCTCCTGAGGGACAAGCTCAGCGAAGCAGACATGGGGGATATCTACTTTAAACGATGGGGTATTGAAACCCACTTCAAAGCGCTCAAGCACCAGTTTGAAGTCGAAAATTTCTCCGGTGAGACCCCAACCGTAATTGAGCAAGATTTCTATGCAACCACCTTGCTCAGCAATATGGCATCCATCATCGAACAGGACGCACAAGAGGAGGTACAAGACCAGAACGCCAGGCGTAAGCATGACGAGTATAAAATTAACCACAACATCCTGGTTGGAAAATTAAAGAACAAACTCGTTGAGGTCCTCCTCGAAGACGACGATGAGATGAGGGAGGCCATGTACAGGAGAATTGTTGATGAATTAACGCGCCACATCGTGCCTGTCATCAAGGGGCGAAGCTATCCAAGGAAAAAGCAGAACAGCGTGAACAAATATTCTAAAAAACAAGCGACGACCCTTGTAAATGAGGTGATGAGATGCTATCTATGGATGTGCCTTTTTGGGTCGGGGATCGCGAGTTTACACGGGATGACATGGAACTCATTCAGGTTACCGTGGAGCGGTTCCGGGGATTGAGCCGTAAGGAGCTAGCGGCGACTTTATGTGAAAATCTCTCTTGGAAAGCACCCAGTGGTCGGTTGAAGGTAGATGCGTGCCTAAAGTTACTTGAAGACTTCGAACAGGCGGGATTGCTTTCCCCCACTGCTGTACGCAGAAATCCGGCGAAAGGGAACAAAGGTAAAGAACTGGTCGGAACACCTGTTGAAACCATTCTGTCGTCTTCTCTCAAAGATGTGTCTCCGGTCAGCGTGGATCCAGTGCTCTCGTCAGAACTAGGAGACTGGAATGTAACCATGCAGACGTACCATCCTTTAGGATATCGCCGCCCCGTTGGAGCGCATCAACGTTACTGGATTCGGGTTCAGATACAAGGGGGCCGAAAGATTGTTGGATGTATGCTGTTTGGTGCAGCGCCAAATCGTTAAGGACGCGAGAACTGTGGATTGGGTGGAGTCCGGCGCAGCGAACTCGGTATCGAGCGCGAATTGTGAACAACAACCGCTTTCTCATTCTGCCAAAGGTTCATATCCCTCACTTAGCGAGCCATTCACTTGCCTTGGCTGCTCGACGAATTCGCTCAGACTGGCAATCCCGTTACGGGTATGAACCCGTCATTCTGGAAACCTTCGTAGAGCCAGAGTACTCAGGAACATGCTACCGGGCGGCGAATTGGGTTAACGTTGGCCAAACCTCGGGCAGGGGACGCCAAGACGAACATCACGAGTACGGCACCTCGGTAAAAAGTCTCTGGATGTACCCTCTGGTCCGAGATTGGCGGGAACGTTTGGTAGCCCCGTTCCCCAACCCGCGGATAGTTGATCTCGACTAAAAAGTCTTCTAAATCCCACTACCCAATTCGTTCCAGCTTAAGTTGACAGCATTGGGCATCAGCCCCCGACTGGGAATGCCATCTACATATACGCGGATGACGGGTTATTCTTGCTCGTAGCCGTTTACGACGAGATCGAGTTTACCTGTGTCTGGGTCAATAACGAGGCCGTGAACTTTGAGCAACTTTGGTATCAGCGGGTGACTCTTGATCATATTCACACTCTCGCGAACACTGTCTGGAATGGATTCGATCCGTTGGAACCACGCATGCAAGTCAACACCCGCATACTCCAGCGTATCAATGACTTCATCCGAAATGCCACTGTTAACCATTTTCTTGATGGTTTCATCCGGATTGATACTGCTCATTCCGCATCCGTGATGACCAATGACACAAACCTCTTCCGCCCCTAGGTCATAGACAGCCACTAGGATGCTGCGCATGATACTCCCAAATGGGTGTGAAACAACCGCCCCGGCGTTTTTGACAAACTTCGCGTCACCATTTTTTAAGTTCATTGCCCGCGGCAGCAACTCGCTGAGTCGCGTATCCATGCAGGACAAAATAACTAATTTTTTATCGGGAAATTTAGACGTTTGGTACGGCTCATACTCACGATTTTCCACAAATCGTTGATTGAATTCCAGAATTTCTTCCAAACGGTTCATTGCCTACACGCCTTTCGATAATTTTCACGCTCCGTTGTCCAGGTTCTCACCCCTGTTTACATAATATGGGTGTGCAGGTACAACCTTTCGTCCACCATACTTAGAACAACCGAGCTCTATCACTACACTACCATTTTATCTTACTACATCGGCCTTGAAATTAGTCTCCCAAATAGAAAAGGCTCTGCATAAGTCAAGCATGACTTCCCGTTACGATCCGTTCGGCGAAAGTACGACAAACTTAAGGTTCTCTGACTCCAATTTGTCCAGGATGCTCGGTAAAGCTAACATGGTCGTCTCATTGTCTTGCAGGGCAAAGACGCCCCCAGACGCAGAGCTACTCAGCACGCTGCTAACAACCTGTTGCGGTGTAGCAGCCTCCCAGTCTCGCGGATCTCTGTTCCAAAGGGCCAATACGAGGTGATTCTGCTCAACGATATCTTCGGTCGTTCGATTGAACAGATCGTATGGTGGTCGGAACAAAACAACGGGTGTATCGACATAGCGGTTAATCTCCGCAATGCCGTCTAGTATCTCCCTCTTTTGCTCGGACGCCGACATGATGGATAAATTAGGGTAATCGAGGGTTTGTGCTCCAATTGCATTGCCACTTTTCGCTACATATTGGACAACGCCCGGCTGTCGACGAACATTGCTTCCGATAAAGAAAAACGTAGCGTGAGCTTGGTATCGATTTAATTCCTGGACGATTTTTTCCGTGTAAGGCGACGGCCCATTGTTAAACGTCAATGCCACGTCTCCACTTGGCACTTTGTAAATCTGCGGTACTGCATGAAGATCCGCCACAGGGAGCGTAGGCTGTACTTGCAGTTGTGACAGGTTCCCTGAAGACAGTTGGCCGTTGCCCCCAGTGTCGCCATTCCCCACACCCGTCGCAACAGAGGTCATTGGCCCGTTAGCAGCCTTCTGCTCATTCTTGTCCACTTTTTCCTTCGTGGACCCTTGCGTGTTAAGCGAGAAGGCATGGACTCGAGAGAAAATAGAAGCTGCCGTTTGATAAGAGTGACTGAATACAACGAGACCACAGAGCACTCCAAACACGACAACAGCGGCCAGAACAACGAATGGCCTGGTGAACTTGGAGGTCTGCGCCTGTACATCCATACCACTTGTAGCTAGAGTAAGGTCTACTGGCATGCCCGCCCCAGACAACAGCAAATCATGCTCAGTCCATCGTTCCAAACACAAAGCATCCAGTTCTTGTACAGTCTCAACGTTTCGCAGCCATTCAAGATTAGACAAGAACAAGGCAGAGCAAAGAAACTCAATACGAATCCATTGAGTCCCTAGTTGGCACATCAAACTGCTGACGAATCTATTCGGCAAATGGCTACTTCCACCGCCGTTTAGTAGGAGCATACACCGATAGTTTGCACTTGGCCCAAATTCACCAAATCCCGAATAGACTACTTTACGTAGATGTTTGTATGTATACCTGTCGAGGCCCCAGCGAATGACCATCTCACCGTCGACAAGTTGAACGTTTATCTTCGCGAACGGACCATAATGGTCTTCTTCAACGCTGAGTACTTCTACAGTTTTTAGATCACCGTATTGCATCTACACCCATCCCCAGTAAACCGAGATAAACTACCCAAAGCCCAATGCCCTGGGAACTATTTATCAGATGGCTCACCCGGTTCTACAGTAGGATGAATCGGCACAGGATCAAACTGTGGCTGAGTGGAGACGTCATGTAATCTGAAGCTAGACATCTGTTCTGTGAACTTAGCGATATGCGCCACCAGTCGCGCATTTTCGTCGCGAAGTTTGTTATATTTCTCTACTAGCTGCTGGTACTGCACAACGCCATTGCGAATGTCGCTCTCCAACTTCTGCACATTTTTCGTGCTTTCCGCCCGAAACCGAGTGTAGTCAGCCTCTAATTTTGCGTAGTTGAGGCGACTCTCCTTTATTTGCTGTTGAAGAAGTTCATACTCTCTTGCATCATTCGCGCGAAGTTGGTTGTAGTCGTCCAACAGTTGGTCGTATTTGAGTTGTTTCTCTGCTGCCAGGCGGCGACCAGCTTCAATCTCATCTTCTTTTTTCTCCAGCATCACTTGCGCATGCTTACGTTCTTCCTTTAGTGCCTCGATTAACTGCTGGTCATCCTCAACCTGTTGCTTATACTCTTGCAATGCCGCTGACAACTGCCTACGATCCTCCACTATGGCCACAACAGACGTAAACAGCCTAGACGAGACCTCATCATCAACTGGGGACATCAACGAATTAGAGGTTCGATTCGGACGATCCTGAAGATCTGTCATATCACTCTCATGTAACCCTTCGGGCCACATGTTTTCTCCATTCGCCGTACTCCGCAATTTCGACGAACTTCGTTTAGACTTGAATGCACCCAATCCCACCAAAACCACCCTCTGTATATAATCACCTATCATGAATATTGAACGTCTTTGTCAACTAAAGTTGAACCTTGTCGAATGTATAATTTTATAGTAATTCTACCCAATATACTATTTTTCCTGTTAAGGAGTGCGAGAATTGATAGAAATCTGTAGTTTGAGGTGTCGGGAGGGTAATTTTATGTGAAGCCAGTGCTGGTTTGCGGAGCTATTTGAACTGTTCTAACGGAGAGGGAGTGGATGACGAAAAATCTTACTGTTACTTACTCAACTTTCGCAGACCGAAACAGGCATGTATGCCTTGATATATCTAGGTAAGCCGTCGATCCACTTCTGCAATTGACTGCAAATGAGGTTTGAGATACGCTTGCTAGCCTTTCTCGAAACGTCGTTCACGATTTCGATCAGTTGACTCAGTGCAACTGTCCAATCCAATTGGCCCACCTCGTCGCATAGTGCCAGAAACAGACTCCCCAAGGTTCGGTCATCAGTACTCTGACGATGCTGCCAAGCCAGTACGATATAGCGAGAGAATACAATGGTTGTGTGGCTGATGAGCATGTCATAAGAGCGTCCTTGAAACTCTTTTTGCAATCGTAGTAACGACTTCGTGCACTTGAAAAACACTTCGATGTCCCAGCGTATGCCGTAAATCTGTATAATCTCCTCAACCGTCAGGGAGGTGTCCGTGCAGAGAATGGCCAACCATTCCTTCTTATTGGTCCGATGACGAACGAATACCATCACAATAGGGATGCCGGGGCTCAACTGAGTATGTATAGAGCGTAGAATGCCTTTGTTCGTCCCCTGTACGGGTGTTGCAGCGTAGTACAGTTCTTGCAAGGATAAACGTCGTTCTCCGAGAAGATACCGTTTATTGTCTGCCTTGACCATACCAATGACGTCGAGCCCTCTGTCCAGAATCGCCTGGATGAGCGGAGCATACGTGAACCAGCTGTCCATCAAGACGTATGAGGCGTTCATTCCAGCAGCCAGGGCCCTGTCGAGCATAGCCGGGATAATTTCCGGTGCCGGACGAAGTGCCTCCATTCTGCGCTTATACCCGTGGGTACGTTTGTCAATCGCCTGGCTCAGGCCGTGAATCTGAGATTTAGCAGAACTGAGGAGTGAAAAGTCCACAGGAATAAACGTATGTCCGTCCGACCAGCCTAGTGTCAACATACGAAAACCCTTGTAGTAGCAGTTGCGGGCGTGATCTTTGAATCGGGCCAGGAGTTCCACGCACTTACTTCGATTTCGTTCATACATGGAGTCATCGACAACAAACACGCTGACACGCTTACAGGACGTTAGGGAAGCTGTTTTGCGAACGGCTTCTGCACTGAGAGCTACGAGAAATTTGCGCCAGGCGAATCCAGCATGATTGAGAAAGCGATACACGGAATCTTTGCCAGGGAACGTTTCTCCCTTGGTACTGTCGAGTAACTGGAACCAGTTTCGATGATGGAAGATGAGCACGAATACGAGTTGAAACAGGTAAGCACATGGAAACCCAAATTTCTTCGTGATACCAGATTTTCGCAGGTGTTTGAGGACATTAAGTTCTTGAACGGCAGGGCGAATCTCAAGCGGCAGTTGATTATTATCGTCTGTAGGGCCTATCATGAAGGAGAGCACCTCTTTCGAATGGTAGTGTTTGGTCGCACATTCACTATACCAGACGAAGTGGTGCTTTTAATATTGTCAACACCTACATCTCAATCGCATCAAACCCTTGCCGTTCCTTGGATTTGATAACCTATTGCTCTGCGAAAGTTGAGTTACTTATGATACGGTTCACCGTATCAGTGGATAGGGTAATGCTCTTGGACACTAATTGATTCTTCGTTGGAGTGAGGTCTCGATGGAGAAGCTATATCATTCTTCTGGTTCTCATTTTCAAGCAGAGACCTCTCGCTGATACGTGGTTTAGGGACAGAACTAACCGCTAATCCCCACTTCATGTATGGAATTGGCCAGTGCTATCTATTCCGCTCCTCAGAGTAATTCGTTTTAGTGAGTGTTCGTTTTTGGACCAGAAGAGTACTAGAAGTGTTGGAACCCGATCTTTAGACGTAGTGACTTGCTTACTCCCATTTAGCTCGGCTTCACGGGTACGACTCTGCTAGCGGCTCGGTAGTGGTTTAAATTCGGCTGTTCGTGCGAAGGCATTAAAAATATCCTTGACTCAATTTAGGTCCGATGAGCGATCATGAATGAAGGTTCGCGAGTTCGCCCCCAAGCCGTCTAACGGGAGTTAGCTGGCGCTAGAAATCAGCTTAGATAGGTCGCCAGAACTTCCTGTCGAAATTCGGGTTCATAATTAGTTTGTAAAGCAATCTAAATTTGCCGGAGTATTGTTGTGGCTTACAATATGATCCCTTATATGTATAGAACTTAAAGCAGACGAACTACTATCTTCATGACCTTTTAAATACAGACAAGCCTGGATAAACTGGATTTTGACGTTCACCAACTCAGTTATCCCTCCTTCGATAAGTTTTCATCGGCTGCTTATATTCCAATGTATCTTGCATACAGATTACGCGCCGTCTTCTCATCTTCCACCCCGTGAAAGAGAGCACGCCCATCAGCAAACAGTGTGAGTTGTGTATCTCCAAAATCACAGCGAAGTAGGTTCGGGTTATGTCGAACCTCTCCGAATTTGGCGAGCTGCTGGGCCATCTGCATCAGCGAAACGCCAAGACCTACCGTTGGCCGAACCTGTATCGTCTTACGCCCGCAAAGTGATACAGTTAAGCCATTTGTCCGCCCCTCGAGTGCTATGAACCGATGTTGGTGACAGCATGGGCATGCTCCCTTCGGAAGCCCAAACTGTACGCTACGAAACTCATTTTTCCATACATCGAGATATGTAACGGAGTTGCTAAGTGCATGCAGATTGCCCGTTAAATACTTTAAGGCCTCTGCGATCTGATACGATGCAATTATCGACACAATCGGCGCTATGACACCGACCGTATCACAGGTGTCGTGTCCCCCACCAGTCTGATTTAGTCCAAAAAGGCACACTAAGCACGGTGTTTGCCCGGGCCGAAAGAAAGCAGTTGTTCCATACGAACTAACTGCTCCCCCATAAGACCACGGAATGTTGTGCTTTACAGCGATGTCATTAATTAGATATCTAACTTCAAAATTGTCAGTTCCATCCATAACGAGATCGACATCCGATAAAAGGCGCTCTCCGTTCTGTGAATTTACATCCTCGATGGCAATTTCTATCTCTACATCACTGTTGGCCGCCCGTAGTTTCTCTGCCGCAACCTCTGCTTTGGCTCTTCCCTGTTCTGCATCCAACTCATCATAGAGTGACTGTCGTTGCAAATTTGACGGTTCAATGATATCTCTATCAATCAATCTGATGAAACCAACGCCCGCACGTACAAGCTGACTCGATAAAACGGTTCCAAGTGCGCCCATCCCAACAACCGCGACGCGTGCTTTTCGAAGAAGTGATTGTCCTTCTCTCCCAATCGGCTGAAATAAAACCTGTCTGGAGTATCGTCCGATGTCCGTCATAGGGTTCACCCTTTCACCTCAATAAAGCTCTTTATGGAATGAACGGAATACTGTGTTCGAGTCCATCATACCTTAGTTTACACGTGTGTTTGCACGCAGAAACAATGGATCGCCCTTCTTGACCGTCTGTCGACGCCATGATAGCCTAATCCCGAATCGACCGTTTTGACAATACTCTTTTGACTCCAGAGGTGTCGTTTGTTGGGTTCAGACTGGAAACCCGCCGTACCTGTTTTTAGGTACGGCTTTTTTAATGCCCTATTGTTTCCGAGGTGAGTTATGAAACCAGTACTACATATCATTAGCGATCGAAATCGACACCGTCTACCGTTGTTGCAAGCACTCGTAGAGTCTGCGAAAGGCGGCGCGGACGTGATTCAAATCCGTGACAAGAAATCACCTGCATGTGAAACCTATTCACTGGTACGACAACTTCAAAATCATTTGCAAGAGCGAAATCTGGTTTCTCAAATTTTCGTGAATGATAGGGCAGATATTGCGATTACGACGGATATATCTGGCGTTCATTTGGCCTCCAAGTCCCTCCCAATCGCATCTGTTGTAAGGCTACGAAAGCTGGCGGACTGGTCTGGTCAAATTGGTTGTTCCGTACACGAATTGGATGAAGCCATTTTGGCAGAAGAAGCTGGGGCTGACTACGTGACGTTTGGACATATCTTTGCAAGTGAGTCGCATCCAGGTGTACCCCCTCGAGGAGTGTACGCGCTCCGTCGTGTAGTAGACGCACTGTCGATTCCTGTTATTGCCATTGGCGGCATCGACCACACGAATGTTGAAACCGTACTGGAAACAGGATGTAGCGGCATTGCTGTCATTGGAGCTGTATTGAATACTACGGATCCACTCAATGCGGTGAAGAAGTTAAAAGGGGCAATGGAAAAGTCCGAATTCCTTCCGAAGGTCGCATTTCTACAAAAAACGCGCCAGGGAGACCACGAAAATGGTTGTATGCGGAAAGGCTGATCCAGTATGGATGAACTATTTGACGTGATCGTGATAGGTGGCGGAGCTATTGGCATGACAAGTGCTTGGCGGATCGCTCAAACCGGACGACGTGTGTTGTTGCTTGAACGTGGCCAGTTAGGCGGCGAAGCGTCCAGTGCGGCAGCTGGCATGTTAGGTGCACAGTTAGAAGTCTCTGAGCCGGGGCCGTTCTACCAGCTCTGCTTGGAAAGCCGTTCATTGTATGAAAACTTTGTCAACGAACTATACGAGATAACCGGCATCGACGCTCAATTGATGCATAATGGAATCTTTCAACTCGCGTATTCAGAGACTGAGGCTCAAGCGCTTCATGAACGAATGAAGTGGCAGACTGCAGGCGGCGCAAACGCTGAGTGGATAGATAGTCAATCTGTCGCAGAACAGGAGCCTGTCTTATCAGGGTGCCTAGGCGCACTCTTGCTGCCAGATGACAGCAACGTCAATGCCCGCTTACTAACGCGATCCCTCGGCGTCGCTGTACACCGAACCTGTACTGTGCATGAAGGAATCCACGTAACCGACATCCAGCCTCTATCTGGCGGCGGTTATACGGTCATGACCGCTACGAACAGCTACATCGGTGAATCGGTCGTTGTCGCAGCCGGAGCGTGGGCTGAGCGTTTATTGCAGCCATTTTCCACCCCATGCACGATTCGCCCCGTGAAAGGACAACTTTTAACGATCCGCCCAAGACACGGCCAACGACTCCGGAGGACCGTTTTCAATGATCACGTGTACCTCGTTCCGAAGCGAGACGGAACGATTGTTGTTGGGGCGACGGAAGAACGAGACAGTGGATTTAATCGAGATGTAACGATTGATTCCCTTATGTCCTTGTTATTCGCCGCCCAGCGCATTGCGCCTGGCCTGCATGATGCCGTGTTTGAACAGAGTTGGACGGGACTTCGTCCGGGTTCACCGAACGGACAACCGTGGATTGGCGAAATCCCGGAATATCCCGGTCTCCACGTAGCGGTAGGTCACTTTCGTAATGGTATCCTACTTTCACCTGTTACAGGGAATATGGTTACCCAGTCCGTTAAAGGAGAACCGTGGCCTGAACGTTGGCAACCGTTTCACGTTATTCTTCAAAGCGAGGTGTGCTGATATGAACATTACGGTTAACGGTAAACTGCTTGACGTGCAACACGGTATTACGGTTCAACATCTTTTACACGAACTCGAGCTCGGCGACGAACGCATCGCAGTGGAATACAACAAACGCATACTCGAAACCCAAGAATACCCCTCTGTCCTTATAGAAGAGGGCGCTACGGTGGAAGTTGTCCGCTTCGTTGGCGGAGGCTGATCAAACTTCAGAAACCCCCGTCAGTGTACACCCCAGAAGGCGAATAATGAGGAGGTACATCTATGGAACCACTTACGATAGCGGGCCGAACATTTCGATCCCGCCTCATGGTTGGCACAGGCAAGTACAACACATTCATCGACATGCGCGACGCACTAGATGCGTCTGGCACTGAAATTGTCACGGTGGCGGTTAGACGGGTCAATCTGGATGAACGCGAGGAGTCTTTGTTGTCCTACATCGATCTCGACAAGTACTTTCTGCTCCCTAACACGGCTGGTTGCCATACAGCAGAGCAAGCCGTTCGTACAGCAAGGTTGGCACGCGCAGCAGGATTGTCGAACTGGGTCAAGCTCGAAGTGATACCGGATGACGGGACACTTTTACCAGATCCGGTTGCAACAGTTGAAGCGGCGCAGCAACTCGTCAAAGAGGGCTTTGTTGTGTTGCCTTATACAACCGATGACCATACGGTCGCGAAACGCTTGCTCGACGTCGGCTGTGCTACCATTATGCCGTTCGGATCAGCCATTGGAACCGGCCAAGGACTGCCGAATCCCGAACGCTTAAAGCGGATCATTGAATTAGTGAATGGCCGGGTGCCGGTCGTCATTGACGCCGGGATCGGCGCGCCTTCCGATGTATCGCTCGCCATGGAACTGGGTGCCGATGCAGTCCTAGTGAATACGGCAATTGCAAAAGCCAACGATCCGGTTGAGATGGCAAAAGCAATGTCACTCGGTGTAGAGGCTGGCCGGTTGGCATATCTCTCAGGTCGTATTCCGCGGAACGAGGTTGCTTCACCAAGCAGCCCACAATCAGGTCTAATTACGAATTAAACAATCGGTTGTGGTGAAGTCGTTAGGGTTGTCGAAGCAAACGGTGAATGATATGGTAGAAACAACAATACAATCTAAACGGGAGCTCGGCAAACCGGGCTGAGAGGGCGAATGTATCGCCGACCGTCAACCTGATCTGGGTAATGCCAGCGTAGGGATTTCTTTGCACATCATTTGTGTTCAATTGTGCAGACCGCCGCGAGTATTATCCGGCGGTCTTTTTGGGTTGCTGGCCCCATCTCATCCGTGTTCACCGACAGAAGGAGGCAACCAGCATGTCGAATGACATTTCGTATTTTCCAAACAGTACAAAGGTATATGTACAGGGTTCTCGTTCAGACATCCGCGTTCCAATGCGTGAAATCGAGTTGTCACCGTCGACAGGACGGTTCGGGGATAAGGTAAATGACCCCGTCCGTGTGTACGATACTAGTGGCATTTACACTGACTTAGACGCTGTAACGGATGTCCGGCGTGGTTTGCCGATGATTCGAAGGAATTGGATTCTTGAGCGTGAAGACGTTGAAGAATACGCTGGAAGAGATATCTTGCCAATTGATGATGGAGTGAAGGGTCTTACGGCAACTCAACACCAAGATGTATTCCCTGGGTTAAAACGCAAACCATTTCGTGCAAAACCCGGTAAAAATGTCACGCAAATGCACTATGCCAAAAAGGGAATCATTACGCCCGAAATGGAATTCATCGCGATTCGCGAAGGAATGGACCCTGAATTTGTTCGTCAAGAAGTTGCCGAAGGACGTGCAATCATCCCATCGAACATTAACCACCCGGAAAGCGAGCCCATGATTATCGGTCGCAATTTCCATGTGAAAATTAATGCAAACATCGGTAACTCCGCAGTCGCATCATCCATCGATGACGAGGTAGATAAAATGAGATGGGCGACACTTTGGGGTGCTGACACTGTCATGGATTTATCAACTGGGAAGAATATTCACACCACGCGTGAGTGGATTATTCGCAATTCTCCTGTTCCAATTGGGACCGTCCCTATTTATCAAGCCCTTGAGAAGGTTGGCGGAGAAGCAGCCGCGTTAACATGGGAAATCTATCGTGACACCTTAATCGAACAGGCAGAACAGGGTGTGGACTACTTTACCATACACGCAGGCGTACTGCTCCGATATATTCCGCTCACTGCAAAACGAGTCACTGGAATTGTGTCGCGCGGCGGTTCTATTTTGGCCGCCTGGTGTTTAGCACATCATCAGGAAAATTTCCTGTACACACACTTTGAAGAGATTTGTGAAATTATGAAGACATATGATGTGGCTTTTTCCTTGGGTGACGGGCTTCGTCCTGGTTCTATCGCGGATGCAAACGATGATGCGCAATTTGCAGAACTGGAAACACTCGGAGAGCTAACCAAAATCGCTTGGGAACACGATGTTCAAGTGATGATTGAAGGACCTGGACATGTGCCAATGCATAAAATTAAAGAAAACGTGGATCGCCAAATGTTAATATGCAACGAAGCGCCTTTTTATACGCTTGGCCCCCTAACAACGGACATTGCGCCAGGTTACGACCATATTACATCAGCGATAGGGGCAGCCATGATTGGTTGGTTTGGTACGGCCATGTTGTGCTATGTAACACCCAAGGAGCACTTAGGGCTACCCAACAAGGATGATGTAAAAGAAGGCGTCATTACGTACAAAATTGCCGCGCATGCTGCAGACCTAGCAAAGGGGCATGTAAACGCACAGCAACGCGATGACGCGCTATCTAAGGCAAGATTTGAATTTCGTTGGCGCGATCAGTTTAATCTGTCTCTAGACCCACAACGAGCGATTGCATTTCATGATGAAACTCTTCCTGCCGAACCGGCTAAAACAGCTCACTTTTGTTCAATGTGTGGACCCAAATTCTGTAGCATGAGAATCACACAGGATATTCGGGAGTATGCGGAACAAAAGGGACTGAACCTTGAGTCGGCAATTACGGAGGGAATGAACGAAAAATCCAAGGAGTTTCGTCAATCGGGCAACCAGATCTATCAAGCATAATAGTTCACAACGAGGTGGCGTTATTTTAAACCACCTCGTTGTCTTCCATTCTACTCAGTTAAATTCGATGTAACTTCCGGCATGTTCCTGAGTTATTTTACATTTACTCCTATCCGACGGTACATCAAATGACCTCGCCCGATAGGGCAACATCAGCACAAATCCGATCCGCCAAGTTCGGACAACGACTGTCCGTCAACCGTCACCATAGTCCCCTAATCCGATGCGGCGAAAGATTTCTTGACAGGCTTCCTCGACGCACCGCGATCGCGTCGAAAACGATCTTTGTCGAGTTTTTCATTTATGTGCATATCCCAAAATCGACAGGTGTCCGGCGATATTTCGTCTACAAGAATGATTTCGTTATCTGCTGTCTTTCCGAACTCCAACTTGAAGTCAACGAGGAGAACGTCACGTCTCTGGAAATAATCGAGCAACAACCGATTGACTTCAAGAGCCATGTTACTTAGCCATTGCACACAACGGGAATTTGGTGAATG
Organism: Alicyclobacillus dauci; assembly: GCF_026651605.1. Classification (GTDB taxonomy): domain Bacteria; phylum Bacillota; class Bacilli; order Alicyclobacillales; family Alicyclobacillaceae; genus Alicyclobacillus; species Alicyclobacillus dauci. The sequence goes on from NZ_CP104064.1 coordinate 4,595,188, forward strand.
CCGAGGTCGAACGGCACGTGCTTCATGACCAAGGGAGTATATTTCAAACATCAACCGATACAGAAGTCATTGCCCATCTACTGGCTCGTTCCGCACGTGGAAGTTTCGACGAAGCGTCGCAGGATGTGCTTCGTCGAATTCAAGGTGCTTTTGCACTACTCATCATGACAGAAAAAAAGATGCGTGTTGCCCTGGATCGCCACGGGTTACGGCCACTCGCTGTCGGTAAACTTGGGGACGCCTTTGTCGCGGCTTCCGAAACCGTCGAGCAGTACGAGTTGCTACACTATTGCAAACATCATCTGACATGGAACACTTCGTGCGGCCTGCTTATCCCATTTCTGAGGATTCCGCTTTCGACCTCAAAGCCTCGTACAGCTGTGCCGGCCCCAGTAGGATGTCCTGCAACGTATTCCTTACCTTCTCCGAGTTCAGTGCTTGCTTGCCATGGTTGTGTTAGCAGCAAAGGTGTTCATGATGGCGTTCATCAAGAATCCGGTGAATCATGTGAGCAAATCGTCATATTCTGCGGTATATAATACACAGAATTAATCTGCCCGTTGTCTTTGCCTGATACGGATGAATCCTGTTTCAAAATGTTTCAACTATCAGTGCGTCAACGCGGTACCCCCGGAGAGCGCGTAAATCCATACCCCAGGCAACCAATAAACGCATTCCTGGACGTGTGGCTCGATCCCCCAAAAGGGGAAACACTTGTCGTTAAAGCTGTCGTGAACCTGTTCGATGTCGGGCACATGGAATTCTCACAAGATATCGTTGCCCGCATCCTCGCTGATACCATGACCACATCCACATATCACCCACCGTACTTCCGGGACTTCGACTGCCATCGTGCCTACCCTGGAGCCAGTTTTCCATTCCTCGGTTCTTCCGCAATTTGAGCACCTTACTACGAACACGTGCATTCCCACTCAAGTTATGGAGTCGACGATTGCCCGATAGATACCATCAGGAACCAAGAGCTAATCTTGAAACTGCATCACTTGTTTTCCATCATCTATTGCCATGACTGGGGTGGAAGATTTCACAATCACCATCTGATCTCCAGTACCGGGAATTGGCATCGTCGAGGTGATGCGAGATTTCCAATCATCAAAAACCTCAAGTTGCTGACGTAATAGAGCAACCTTGCGATCCATGAACCTTACGTATTCCTCCAGCTTTACCGTCGCAGCGCGAAGCATTTCAATGGCATCTGTACCGTAAGTCATTTCCTCCTCAATGCACAGGTCGTTGCCTTGATACACAATAGTGTTTGGCTCATAGGCTTTGTCAGCCTTGATCATACGAATGAGCCCCCTAGCCTCAAGAGACTTTAGTGCGCGCTGAACGGTCGGCTGCGACATGCCCAGGTCACGGGCGATCCCAGAAATGGGTTTCTTGATTGCACCATGAACAGAGTGGGTGGCAAGATAGTTCAATACTTCCTCGTGGTTTCGATTTCGGCGTAACAATTGTAGGTCCCCCTTAATACGAAGTGTTTGCTCTACCATCTAGAGAGGATTGACGATTAAGTCCGCACAGCTCGAAGGAAGAACATAAGGTGACCGCTAGGTCACAGACCGCTCCACCTTTAGATCTATGGCCAATGATGGCAACGGGAGCCCATTTTCAAGGCCGTGTCTTGGGAGAACGGTAAGAGTCGATATTGTAGAGGCACTGACCCGATGAACGGCGCGAAGCGCGGGTAGAAAGACCCGGTGGGGCATGGAACTCCAATCATGAATTCACCACAAAACACGTAGGGGCCCCAAAAATATATATAGAATTTTTGCCCTATATAGCGGTTCCTCAACAATACCTTAGTGCCACAAGTGCCCCCAATGCGACAATGCCAATTGGTCATGTTACTCCATCTTCTCAAGCCAATGCTTGTGTCTCCATTCACCGAATCCTTTGACAACGTTCAATACGTTCGAGCCCAAGTGGGATGGCTTCCGAATACTCCTTCATAAGCAAGGAGACCTTATAAAGGCATACATACACCAGGAATGGGGACATTGTCACGCACAAGTTTCCGGAGTTCTCTTATGGATTGATTGGAATCAAAGCAGACATGGCCATTATGGATTGTGAGGGTGTATGTATTCGAGGTGGCCGTTCTGTATTCAATGACTTCCAGTATCGTGGGCGGCTGACGTCAGAGCAGAAGATTAAGTCAGCGATGAAGACGTACCTAGCCACATTCATTGCCTTTGATGTGTTGATGACAAATGGCCATGACCATACGAAAGAGTCCCTCATCGACTCGCAGACATCGTAAAGCCACCGAACCGATTGCCCCCACACTGCTCTTTGGTGTAGGCAAGCAACTAAAAAAGATGACTAGGATCTTGAATGGGAAGGCGTCGTTGCCAAGCGCAAGACATCACGCTACACGCTCGATGTTCGCTCAACGAAGTGGCTGAAAATCAAGAACTAGAGAACCTTGGTCTTTGATAAATGAAAGTCACCATTTTCCGGTCTGAAAATAAGGTTGAATAAGGCCGTCGTAACTGGTGTGTCCCACCACCGATGATGGTGCACCGGAACAGTTTGAGACGTATCTGGAAGAAGCTGAACGGGTGGATATGCAGCGAATGCATTATGCCACGCAGGAGCTCATTTCGGACCTATGGGAACAGAAAAAAGGAAAATTGTTTCAGTCGCCTACGATGCTCCTTGAGATATTGAGGCTCCAAAATGCTAGACTCAACAAGTACAGTGAACTAATGAACTAATGTTCGACTCGATACCATTTCCATTGCCACAGTATAAGGCGCTTTTACCCACCCTTTAAGGTCGATTGGGTGATAGGGATACCCACAGATATGGCCTCGGTTACAGATAATTCATATCTCCATATGATTGATGTAACATTGCTGCCCCGCTAGGGGGTGTTAACGATACGTTGAATCGCCTTATCCAGAAGACAAGAACCTTCTTCCGTGAATTCATATCCGCCCTTAGCAAATACACGCTCGAGGTATTTCCTTATTGATTGTGCCGTAGTCTTTTCCCACCAGCTGTCCTTCTTCACTCTACGGCCCATTTTAATTTTCCTGCGCTTTTCCAACTGGAAAATGGCACTGTCGATAAACATATCAATCTCAGGCATATCCGATTCCTTTCCCATCAATAACAGCGCATACTCAGACTTCATCAAGGCACGTATCTCTGGGCAGTCATTATACCACTCACCATTTACCCTGCAATGTCCAAAGTTTTTGTGAATCCTAAGTTCGTGGCTTTGGGTCGCATCGAATGTGGCAAGAACAACCAGTTCTGATGGACTGTCTGCTTGAAGTTGCTTCAACCTCCGTTCAATATTCTTCGTGTAGCCGATCTTGATATAGCCGGTTTCCGCCTGTTGAATGAAGTAGATCATCAAACACACCTTCATGCATGAGAAATATAAACGTCACGAGTATACCCAACGCCGCTCTACTTCATTCGCTAATCTCTTTCACTAACTGGCAGCTAACTGCGGTTATAAAAGCGTCCGTACTTCTAGCGGTCATGTGACAGACGCTTTTTCACACGAGATGTACGACGGGGGACCATTGGGGCTTTCTACATAGGAGTTTTATGCTGGAGATTTTGTGCGCGAGAGGGCAAATCAACTGCTAAGGTCAATGATAGTACCCGGTGGGGCATCTAACGTCCGACTTTGCTTTCACCTCAAAGTCAATACCCGCTGGTGGGTATTTGTGATTTCGGAACTCCTTGATAGGACCGGCAACCGAGAGCCATCAGAACATATCACCTTCTGCTGACGTGGAAAAGGGAAGGTTCGCGGCCGCGGTGTGCATATAGGCGCCTATATGCACGAAGCCTTCCCTTCCCCACTCGGTCCCCTCGGCCGCAGCGCCCGTTTCTAGAGCCCTAACAGAGGGGTGACATGTTCAGTTGTAGCGATTCATCTTACAAATGTAATGCCTGCAGGATCTTCTGCTTTTGCTGAGCTCGTCGACTTGGTCGGGTGAGCTTAGCGATCTGCTTTGATGAATCAATCCGAATTGCCTTCATCATTCGTTTCACTCTGGGTCCGTTCCTGCCTCCAGAGGATATCCTGAAGTAGGCCCACCAGCCACGGAGCGTCTCGCGAATCCTCTTCGCTGTTCCGTCGGCGTTTGGTTCTGCACCGATGATATCTCGAATGTTCGTTCGGAGCTTTGCCATGGCTTTGTCTCTTGGCTCCCGTACCACCCTTAAGCCTCGCCCCTTATCGACTTCACCATAATGGTGGAATCCTAGGAAGTCGAACTCACCTCTTTGTGTTCCCAAGGCTACGCAATGGGATTTGTCATGATTGACCTTTAGGTCTAATGACTCCACAAATGCGGTGGCCATTTGTTGTGAGGTGTTGGCTCTTCCGGCGTTTGCACAGACGATCACAAAATCATCGGCGTATCTGCTCAGTCTTCCGACCTGTCGTCCATATCTCAGCCAATATTGATCCAATTGGTTGAGATACACGTTCGATAACAGCGGAGACAATGGTCCGCCTGAGGCGCTCCACATAGCGAAGGCTCTAGTTCCCCTTCCACCATGACTCCAGCGCTCAACCAGCGGCTAATCAGCTCGACAATGGATTCATCTCTGAGTTCGGTATACAGAAGCTCCAATAGGCGGTTATGTGGTATCGTGTCGAAGTATAACGTTAGGTCAACCTCTACGATGTAGCCATTCCCGGCCTGAATCTCCTGCTCCAGAACTGCTAACGCATCGTGCGCGGTTCGGTGCGGTCGGAAACCGAACGAATCGTTGCTGAACGTCTTCTCGAGGCTTGGCTCGATGACATGGGCAACTGCGTACTGTGCCACGCGATCCCGAATGGTTGGTATTCCAAGATTCCTATACTCGCCCGGCGCCTTCTCGATTTGCTGTCGCCGGACTGGTTCAGGCGTGTAGGTACCATCGAGGAGTTGATCTCGGATTGAGGTAACGAATTCGCCCGATCCATTCTTGCGATCTTCGATCTCCTTCATGGCTCGCAAATCCGGGCTTCCTCTTTTCCGCCCGTTTCGCACATGTCCCCATGCTTTCAACAGATTGTCCTTGGTAGCAATTTGCTCGATAAATCTTGGTTCGTGTCGTACAATCAACACCGCTACTCCTTCGGTTCAGATCGACTGAACATGTGACACTTACGTGTCTGACCTGCTATGCCGGCGAGTGATATCGCTCGCAACACCTTCCGGCCGTCCATTCGACACGCAGGTCTGTGGTCTCCCACATTGGACTGTTCGACTACCTGTTGGTTGGTAATCACCCCCCTCTATCAATTATTTCGGTGCCCTTTTGAGATCTATTAGGCGGACCTACTGACGTCCCTACCGTTCGCTGCATCGTCTCGTAGGGTTTGTGATATCACTTCGGCCAGAGCGTCCAGGAAGTGATTCTTGGCTACTTCCTGCTCAAAGGTATTACTCGCACTAGCGATGAACATTCCGATGGTTGCCCGGGCCTTGTGATACCGTTGCTTGTGTTCCTGGGTCATCATACAACTTGTCACCCCTCATATTCAAGTATGTTTGTAAAAATAGTTTTGCTTGTTATTCATACTAGACGCTCCTATAATGCGTGTAAAGAGTTCAACCAAAAGGAGATTCAAGATGCCCAGACGATTGATTACAGAGTCGGAGTATGTGCGACTATCGAGAATGACACTCGGTGAGAGGGTACGTTATATCCGTGAGCAAATGCAAAGCATGTACGGGAAGACCAATTACACAACTACTGGGTTGGGACGGAAGATTGGTGTAACCTCTCAGGCAATCACCGCCATTGAAAGAGGTGAAACCTCAAGCCCATCCTTTAAGGTGATGGTATCTCTTAGTCGTGCTTTCGGCGTTCCTGTCGAATGTTTTTCTGACGAGTACTATCAAGAGCCTTCACAAATCCTGTTTGCAATTGGTTCAGATGATTCGGATCCATTGCCGAAGCTACGGGCTACAGAAAAGACGCCTAATGAGGCCTCATTCCGTGTAGGCATTTGTGTCTATCAACTGCTTGGCAAGCAGAATATACGCATTGTTCTTCGTAAGGAAACCGAGCAAGAGACAACCGCTGAGTTTTTCGTACAATTCATCGCTCGGCTTTACCTAGAACTTTCTCTCCTTCAGTCAACATCCGGGCTTGACACAAGTGTGGATCCATATGCTGCCGCGAAGCAGCTATTTGACGGTCTACTGGCATATCCTATGGCCTTCCCCATAGGAGATGCCAAGGAGTTCGTCGGACTCATTTCGGGGTTCATTGAGAAAAACAGGACCCATCGTAGCAACAGGTCTGAGGGGGAATAAGGTATGACATACGATGAGAAACGTGGCGCCATCTATGCACGTGTTAGCACTGAGGAACAAGCCCTTCACGGTTTTAGTATTCAGGCCCAATTGGCTGAGCTCCGCAATATGGCAACCTTTCGGCAAATCGATGTCATTGATGAATACGTGGACGAAGGCGTCAGCGGTAAGAGTATTGACAAACGGCCAGAGATGAAACGATTGCTCGAAGACGTGCGGGAGAACAAGTTTCAATATCTACTGGTGTACAAGATCGATAGAATCGCGCGTAGTTTGGATGATCTTCTTCGGATCGTGAAAACACTGGAGCAACACAATGCACAGTTGATCATTCTCAAGGAGAATATAGACACAACGAATAGCGTTGGGCGGCTACAACTCCAGATGATCGGCGCTATTGCCGAATTTGAGCGCAACACGATAGTGGACAGAGTGAAGATGGGGATGACCCAACGTGCCCGCCAGGGCAAATGGAATGGCGGAGTGTGCCTGGGCTATGCAAGCGTTGACGGTAAGCTGGTTGTCGTTGAAGACGAGGCAATGGTTGTTAAGGAGATTTTTCAACTCGCCGATCAAGGACTGGGATACAAAGCAATCACTTCACGCCTAAACGCCAAAGGATATAAAACCAAAAAAGGAAAGTCGTTTTCCATCGGCTCAATCCACGACATTTTGGGCAATCCACTTTACGTCGGCAAGATCCGATTTAATCAAGTGGAGAATTGGAACGACAAACGTCGTAAGGGCAAGAATGCGGACTTTGTTCTTGTTGATGGTGAACATCAACCTATTATCTCCACTGAACTTTGGGAGAGAGTACAGTTGGCCCGCAAGAAACGCTCGTACAGGCCTTCCACCTCCGACAAACCTTATTTCTTGACCGGGATTCTCAAGTGCCCAGTATGCGGTCATGGAATGGTAGCTGGCAAGACAACCGGCAGAAATGGGGCCAAGTACCGCATCTACGTCTGTGGCCAAAATCACAACAAAGGAAGGCTGATATGTAGCGCAAACACAATCCGAGCTGACAAAGCTGAGAAAGAAGTAATGGAACAAATATCGAACCTGGTTGGTCACCCTGCCGTGTTGCACCAAATCGTCTCCCGGATCAATCAGCAGAGAAAGCTGTCAACTCAACCCGTTCTGAAACAGGTTAAGGTTACGCAGAAAAAGGTAAATGAGATCGAACGTAAAATGAACATCCTGCTCGATGAAATGCTTGATAACCCGGTATTGAAGGATGTGGCGAAATCGAAGCTTGAACAACTCGAACAAGAAAAGCGCCTGCTGGAGGCACAGCTTGCCGATCTGGATATCGCCCTGCAAGCGTCAGATACTACACCTGTCGATTATGAGTCAGTGTCTCATCTCATCTCGCAGTTGAATACGACTATTCTGTCGGCAGATCCTGAACAAAAGAAGTTACTTCTTCGCCTTATCATCAAAGAAATAACGATTTCCAAGCTCCCCCCTCGCAGGGTTGAAAAGATCGTGTATCAGTTTGATTTCACCCGTGATGCTTTGCAGTACACATACGAAATGGGAAAACAGGCATTCCCAGGTTTTGAGGATACCCTCCATAGACTGTCGAGACATGCAATGGAATACCGACGTATCAGCCAAGAGGAAGTGTGTCGTGCGTTGAATGTTTTACCCTTATTTATGGTACGGTTCCCCCCGCATAATCCGAATCCCCCGGTACAGCTGCTCCAACAGCACCACGCGTGCCAACTGATGCGGCAGCGTCAAAGGTCCGAAGCTCCAGCGAAGGTGTGCCCGCTTTCGCAAGTCTGGATGTACGCCATTCGATCCGCCGATAACAAACACCAGTCGCCCAAATCCTTCCCCGAGGAGCATCTCATACGACTCGCTCCAGGCTTCCGATGACAGGGCTTTGCCTTGGATATCGAGTAGAACGATGCCGTCACGGGGTTTCAGCAGTTTGTCGATTTTGTCGGCCTCACGCTGGAGAACCTGAAGCCGTTCTGCATCCGACAACGTTTCCGGCGCTGGTTCATCTGGGACTTCATGCATCGTTAAATCCACATACGCCGAAAGGCGCTTCTCGTATTCGCGAAGCGCCTCAGTCCAATATCGTTCTTTCAGTTTTCCTACAGCAATGATTTCAACATGCACAGATACATTCACGTCCTGGATTTTATCAGAACCTAAGTGGTGCGAATGACTTATTGAAACAACCCACCGCCAAACGGGTTGAGCGGGTCCCCACTGCCTCCACTGTTACTTTGGTTTTGCGGTTGGGCTGTTGTCAGTTGCGTGTCCATCGAGCCGACTTTAACCTTTAGCGTCATAGCCTTCTGACCGCGATAAATCTTCAACGTAACCGTATCACCTGGCTTGGTCTGGAACAAATACGTCCGCAAATCTGCGATGGTCTTGATGGTCTTTCCATTCAGGCCGACAATGACATCATTGGCCTGCAGGCCACCTTGTTTCGTCTCGTTGGACGTGACAGCTTTGATCCATACCCCGTAATCAACCGGTACGTTCGGCCACATTTGCTGCGGCAAGGACGACAGCGAGTACGCCTGAATGCCAAGTGCCGGGTGCTGTGCGTGACCTGTCGTCATCAACTGTTTTGCAACCGTTTGGACTTCGTTGGCCGGAATGGCAAAGCCCATTCCCTCGAAATTCGGTGCGACAATCTTACTGCTGTTGATGCCAATGACATCCCCGTTGATGTTCACCAGTGGCCCGCCACTGTTTCCTGGGTTAATGGCGGCATCGGTTTGGATGACGGTCTGGTAATCTAACGTCTGCTGGCTCTGTTCATCCTGGACCGGCATCACGCGCGACTTCGCACTGACAATCCCGCTCGTCACCGTGTCCGCAAAGTCCAGACCCATCGGCGTACCGATAGCGATTGCTGGTTCACCAGGTTGGATGTTGTCTGAGTTGGCGAAGGTGATCGGATCGACTCCCTTGAAGGAGTTCACAGGGACCTTCACAACAGCAAGGTCCGTAAATGGATCCGTACCCACAACCGTCGCGTCGACGTGCTTGCCGGATTTCAGCACGATGTCAACTTTCGCTGCACCCTCCACTACGTGGTTGTTCGTCACCAGATAGGCGTTCTTATTGTCCTTGTAGAACATGACACCCGTTCCAACGCCTGTTGGCTCCAACTTCGACTGCTGGGAGAAGTAGTTTGACACCTGCGTGTAGTTTTCGATACCGACGACCGCGGGTTCAACTCGTTGTACGGCCTTTGTTACGCCATCACTTACGTTCACACTGACATTGCTGACGTCCCCAGGGTTCGTCGTTCCGCCAGTTGACGCTGCCACTGCAGGTAGCGATCCGTGTTGCGTCAGCCCAGACTCGGCGGCAATTGTTGCGCCAGAGCCGACTAAGGCTGATAGAACGACCACGGCAACCCACTTGACTGAATTTGAGGGACCGGCATGTCTCTCTTTTCGACCTTTATAGAATCCCATTCGTCATCGCCCTCCTGTCTCATCCTGTGCAACTCACTGTCTTTATTATGAGTGCGTCAAGTTTGCATGCTCAAGTACGAGACACGGATTTTCACAATTCGTTCGCCCAAACTTCGGAAAGAATTACAATTTCCGACTCCGTTTTTCAAGTCGGATTAAATGTTAATTTGGTATTGGGACGTACAGAATTTGTGATGTATCGCAGGCGTAGTTTAAACGAATGAGGGTCAGTTCATACCGGTTGTCGAATTAAATCGACAAATTTCGTGGGCTCGTGCCGACTGGTGCGTTTGAGGCGAATTTCGGGTGCAATGGTTGGCCGGGCATCGTCTAAAATCTGCCGAACAGTTAGGTCCGCCAGGTCCGGTTGGTTGTTTTCTTCGCTCAAATGGGCAAGATATACATCAACTGGCGCATCCGGCAGGATATCGATCAATGCGTAAGCGGCATCTGTATTCGATAGGTGACCCTTATCCCCCAAAATGCGTCGTTTCAAGTGCCAGGGATAGCGGCCGACACGAAGCATGTCGACGTCGTGGTTGCTTTCAAATACGTATGCGTCGCAGTTCTGGAGCAATGACTTTTGATGATCCGTGACATAACCGAGATCCGTGATGACCGCAAGACTGGCGTCATCCGTGTCGAATCGATACGCGACCGGCTGTTCCGCATCATGTGAGATGGCAAACGGTGTTACGCGAATGGTTCCAATGTCAAATGATACATCTTCCTGGACAATTTGCAACGTTCGATCCGCCAATTCCGGCTTCTGTTTATCGCTTAACGAAGCATGCGTGCCTTCCGTCATGTACACGGGGCTTGGGGCATGCTTGTATACTTGTGCGAGGCCGCGAACGTGATCGTCGTGTTCATGTGTGACGAGAACCGCCGTCAAATCGGCCAAATCACGTCCACATGCAGCGTCCAGGCGCATGCGCAACTGTTTGCCGCTGATTCCAGCGTCTAAAAGCAGACGAGTGTCTCCGTGTTCTATGTAAATTGAATTCCCGCTACTTCCACTCGCTAGAATACTAAACCGCACGTAAACTTCCCCCTAAGGCGCTATCTCGACTTCTCCTGTAAAGGCATTGACGTAGTAGGTTCCGCCTTGCGTGGCGACGCGCCAGACGGGAAACCAGTAGTTCGTCGGAACACCTGTCTGATACAGTGGGACTTTGCGGGCAAAGCCGAGATCGACCATCAAAATCTTATTATCAGCCTGACCCTCCGATTTGTCCACCGAGTTTGCTAGACTGTCGAGCGCATCAAGGGCTGAAATAACCGGCTTCGGGTCGCTGGTTGGGCGAATGGAGTCGATCTCAGATTGCGTATAGGAAAAAAGATTGTTGCCCGTCTGGTTCGTGATTAAACGCGAGTCAAAAATCGGATAGTCCTTATAAGCTTGCAAGAAGACGACCCGCTTGGTCGTGGAGTCCACCGAATCCGTTACATATAAGTCACCTTGGTATGCGAAGGATCGCGAATCGCGCTTGGATGTAAGCGTCTGTGGCTTCGAAAACGTCACCTGCCAACTAGCGTCCGACAAAAGCGTGATGTCTCCCCCATCTGTGGAAACTTGCCCGACGGAGTTGGAGATTTGCGGTTTTGTGGCGCGTGGAAATATGGCCGTTTGCAGATCCTTCAGGACCGGCGTTTTCGTCTGTGCTTGAAACGACGCCAGATCCGGCTGCTTCGTGGGCACGTCGGATGTCAAAGTCAGACCGTGCTCAGCCAACAGGGTTTTCGTGTTGGCAAGGAGATCAGCCTGCGACTCAGCATATCCATTCATGACCTGTCGGGATGAATACAACTGCCAACCCAGCAGCCCATCTAAGACGACAAACAGCACAAGCAGCCAGTTTTTTGCGATCTCCCAATTCACGACGCATCACTTCCCGACATCAACGTTCCATCTGACGCATTGACCACCCATGACGATCCGCTATCGTTTGTCACATAGTACACAGGCTCAAGCGTTGCTTGGTCTGTATGCGTGTCTACCGGTTCCATGGCATAACCCAAGATCACGTGTAGATCCGTGGGATTCGGATTCGAATCGACTTTTTTGAGCTGACGTAACAACTGTGCTTTGTCGAGTACCGATACAGGTGTCTGGGTAATCGGTTGCTGCAGAACCCACATCGGTCGGTTGTACTCCATGACGCGACCGTTCTGCAAGTCCACGTCATAATCAGAACCTGTCGACAAGACTGGATACCCATCGACGAACTGTGTGAACACGTAGGCGGGTACGTCCGGATCGATGGTGAGCGTGCTCAGTTGGTCAAACCCGATAACGTTTTGTGGACCCCCGCCGTGTGTGTGGATGAAATCGAGTGCTGTTATAAAGGGATCGTTGTGTAGGTTCAGCTGCGATCCGTTTGGGTCTTCGTACCGCAGTTCTTCCTTACCCTGGTTCCACTGGACGGCTCGGCTTCCGTCCGTCCACAGGAATGTGTTTTTGTCCTGCTGAATGCGTGTGACAGCCTGCGGATTGACGAAAAAAGAGTGCACGAGCGGAAGTGCATCAGGCTGTCGAATTTGAACGGTTTGCCGCATCATCATCAAATTGCGGGGCACGTAACTCACTTGATCTTGCACACCCCAGGTGTCGTATGGCTCCGATTTGATGTCGAGTGACGCCCTGTTGATGAGCGTCGACAAATTGAGGTCTGTCTTCACAGTCATCACATTGTTCGATCCGACGAGTCCCACACGACAGACTTTATCTCCTGGAACTGCATACAGGACAATTGTCCGTCCTTCCCACGCACTCAAGGCTGTACCCAAATTGGCGACCCATTTGCCTGCAAGTTGATGTGTTAACTGAATGCCGAACTCATAGGTTACTTTCATTTCCGTTTTTGGGGGAAGGGCCTTCAACGTGACGGGATCGTATGTATGTGCACTCGTCAGCGCATTTGTCCAATATTGATATCCATTTGACCCAGGACCCAGGACGGTCAATCCCTGCAACGTGCCCACAGTCACCATGTAGGGACGAACGGCACTCTCGATAGAAGGCGTCGTCGCAGTGGGCGTAGGGGCCGGGGACACGAAACCAATGTCTGATCCTTCATGCAAGTTGTCTGACCAAAGGAAGTAGCTTAAGACGATGCTCGCGCCGACAAGCAATACCAACAAGACGGTTTTGCTGATGCGGATCACGCGGTTCATGACTCGTGACCCACCTCCCAAACCCGTTTTAACGAGACCCTTACCCGAGTCCCGACTTCCGGCTCGCTGTCGATGTGAATGTCTCCGTCCAGCCGCTCTGTGATCTCCCGGGCCAGAGCTAGGCCCAACCCTGAACCCCCGAGTCGCCTGCTGCGTCCCTTATCAACTCGATAAAAGCGTTCGAAGACGTGTGGCAAATCCTCTTTCGGGATGCCTACGCCGTCGTCGATCACGGTGATAGCCACTTCCATTGGCAGGATCTCCGCTTCCACGAAGACATGACCTCCTGGTGGCGTGTATTTTAAGGCGTTGGAGACGAGATTGTCGAGAATGCGATTGACTAAATCCTTGTTTCCTCGGATGAACACGGTTTTGTCTTGGAGTTTTTCCACCGTGAGCGCCAGCTGTTGACGACCCGCTTGAAAAGCGAAGCGCTGCTCGACTTGATCGAGCAGTTCGGCTACAGAGATCGTCTGATTGACGCTGTACGACTGCCCCCGGTCCAACCCAGACAACTGCAGCAAGTCACGCGTGAGGCGAACCATTCGATCCGTCTCTTGTTCAATGACGCCGAGGAATGTCTGCCTCGTCTGCTCCTCGTCGTCATGCAGGTCGCGCAGCGCCTCAAGATACGATTTGACGCTCGTCAGCGGTGTCCGCAACTCATGCGAGACATTCGATACAAAATCGCGCCGAGCTTGATTCAAGTGCTCTTGCTCCGTGACGTCGCGGACGACGGCGACGAACCCGTCGGTTTCGTCTCGCCGCTCAATACTCGTCATGATGATGTGATAGATGGTGTCATCCACGACACGCACTTCTGTACAATGGCCGTCCAACGCCTGTCGCGTCATGTCCCGAAGGCCCAGTTGTGCCACCGGATCGACATCCATCTCCCCATCCGCGCGAAGCATACGCCCGGCGGCGTCATTCATAAACAGGGCATCACCAGACTTGTTCAATACGATGACACCGTCACCCATTGACGTGATGATCGCCTGAAGGCGTTCTTGCTCGAGATGGTTTCTTTCCAGTGCTTCATCCAACTCGTCGGCGAGGTGATTGATGGCTTGGACGAGATCGCCGATCTCGTCGTTGCTTTCCGCCTCAACACGCATGGAAAAGTCCCCCGCTGCCATGATTCGCGCTTGGCGGGTGACGTCAAGCACTGGTTTCGTCAACGCTCGGGACAGGATGACGCCGAGGATGATGGTCAAACCGAGCACCACGGCGCTGCCGGTGTAGAACAGAGTTGTCACTTGACGGATGGTATCGTACGTCGATTGAATGGGAAGGACATATTCCAGAACGCCATAGAAGGTCTGATGCTGCCGAACAGGAACGGCCACGGCGAGAACGTGTTGTTTCGAAAACGGATCGAAGCGAACCGAAACCGCATCCGCATGGTGGATCAGCGCCTGCGTTGTGACGGTGTCCGTGCGTTTCTGCCCAATCAGGGCACCGCCGGCAGACGAGTAGGTGACGTCACCGTCGCTGTTCAGCAAGTATACGGTGCCACTGAGGAACTGCGGGACTGATTCCACGACGGACGTGATGGAACTCGTGATGTGTTTGGAGTCCGTTTCAAGCTGCGGCCCCACTAGGGTCGCCATGAGCTCAGCTTGGCTCTTTGCCGCGACGGATTGATTGTGAATGAGCGATGTTGTCAGTGCACGAACAAAGTAGGCTCCAATGAGCTCAACTGCAAAGACAATCAGCAGTGTGTAGACAAGCACGAGCTTGAATCGAAGACTCCGCCACCCCATCCTACAAAGCCCTCACATAGTAACCGACGCCGCGGCGGGTCATGACGTACTCGGGTTGACTGGGGTCGGATTCCAGTTTTTCGCGCAAGCGGCGAATGGTCACGTCTACCGCGCGCTCGTCACCCTCGTAGTCCATTCCCCAGACCTCAGTGACCAGTTGCTCACGCGTGTAGACCTGGCCAGGACGAGCGGCAAGGAAAGCAAGCAATTGGAACTCGCGATGCGTCAACGTGACAGGCGTGCCCGCTTTGGTCACTTCATATTGCGTTAAGTCGATGACGAGATCGCGTATGACATACTTATCCCGCCTTCTATCATCCGCGCCTTCGTCGAGATCGATCCGCCGCAGGTTAGCCTTGACACGCGCGAGTAACTCACGCGTGCTGAACGGCTTCGTGACATAGTCGTCAGCGCCGAGCTCCAGCCCGAGCACCTTGTCGACTTCATCGTCTTTGGCAGTCAGCATGATAACTGGGACGACAGAGGCGGATCGGACTGTGCGCAGAACATCAAAGCCATCGATGCCAGGGAGCATGACGTCGAGCAGAATCAAGTCCGGTTCATGTGCACGCCACATGGTTAAGGCTTCGTGACCATCGTAAGCGCATGTCACTTTGTACTCCGCACGTTCCAATGCGAATTTCAGGATGTTGGCAATGGGCTCTTCATCCTCGACGACAAGTATGTGATGCACACAATCACCTGCCTTTCATCCATTACGATCTCGATGTCCACACGAATTGAGGATGCTCCAACACAGCCCCGTACCGACCGAGCTTGAGAAGCAAATACTGATACGGGTCCTGGGGTGCGGGAAAATCACCGCCTATAGGGACGTATTGCCCTAGATCGAAGACGGGTGGTCCAAACCACCATGGTTTCACGGTGACGTAAGCCGTCACATGTCCAGGCAGTTGGTCCCGTGCGTAGCTTGGAATGTCATAGACAAACGCAAACCGAGCCCAAAAAGCGATACACAACCCCACAACGAGGAGCATAGCCACACGTGTCCAAAATTGAAGACTGCGAATGGACTTGTAGACTCGAATTCGCCGAAGCCGTGCACGACGGCGGCGCATGCGGCGCTTGCGTTTCCGATCCAACAACTGTCGATATTCTTTTCTTGTAAGCTCCCGTACCGGCTGCTCAGACTGCAACTCCAATGACTCATCCATATTCATGCTTCTTGGTGTGTTTTCTCCAGGTTGACAAACTTGTTGTAGTTCTTGAGAAATACGAGATCAATTTTACCCACCGGGCCGTTACGCTGTTTTGCAATGATAATCTCAATGATGTTTTGCCGCTCCGACTCTTGATCATAGTAGTCGTCACGATAGAGAAATGCGACGATATCGGCGTCCTGCTCAATGGAGCCCGATTCACGAATGTCGGACAGCATTGGCCGCTTATCTTGACGCTGCTCGACGGATCGGCTGAGCTGTGCCAACGCGACAATGGGCACTTCCAACTCACGCGCCAGTTGTTTTAACGAACGGGAGATTTCCGAGATCTCCTGTTGGCGGTTTTCGCCAGATGATCGACGACCGTGGATGAGCTGCAAGTAGTCGATACAGACGAAGCCAAGGCCATGCTCGAGCTTCAACCGACGAAGTTTGCTCCGCATCTCTGGGACCGTGATACCCGGAGAATCATCGATATAGATGGGAGAGTTGCTGAGTGTACTGACACCCATCGAAAGCTTTGGCCAATCGGAATCATCTAGGGTACCCGTACGAAGCTTTTGACCTTCAATGTACGCTTCTGCACAGAGCATACGTTGGACCAGCTGGTCCTTTGACATTTCAAGCGAAAAAATCGCAACCGGAAGTCCGGCTCGCACCGCGATATTTTGTGCGACGTTGAGGGCAAAGGCCGTTTTACCAACAGAAGGACGAGCGGCGACAATGATGAGATCGGACTTTTGAAAACCACTCGTCATCCGATCCAGCTCACTGTACCCCGTCGGGACGCCGGTGATGTTCCCCTCACTCGCGTACAACTGCTCGATCCGCTCAAACGTCGTTTCCAAAACATCAGATATATGTGTAAAATCCCGGGTCTTTTGAAATTGTCCGAGTTCGAGAATCTTCTTTTCTGCATCGGCCAGAACATCAGCCGCCGGAATTTCTTGGCTATATCCCTCTTCCGCGATATTCGTTGCGGTAGAGATGATACGTCGCAAAAGCGCCTTCTCGCGGACAATTTGTGCGTACTGACTCACATGTAAGGCCGTCGGCATCGCAGCCGCCAAATCTGCCAGATACTCGGCTCCGCCGACGGCTTCCAAAGCATCGTCGCGAGTCCGCAGTGCAGCTGCCACGGTTACGACATCAATCGGTTGGCCGGCGTCGTAAACTTCGCGCATTGAGCGATAAATAGACTGATGTGCAGCACGATAAAAGTCATCGGTCTCGAGCAACTCCAGCGCTTCACTGACCGCATCTTCAGAGATGAGCATCGCGCCGAGAACGGCCTGTTCTGCCTCCACTTGCTGAGGAGGCAAACGGAGTGTGCCCTCGGAGAGATTCGGTTTCCATACCGATTGTTCAATTGCCATTATAATCGCCTTCCGTGATGATGCCTGATAAGGGACTTCCCAACGACTTGATTACTCGGCTTCAACATAGACCGAAATATTGACTGAAACCTCTGGATGAAGCTTCACTTGGACACGGTGTCCTCCGAGTGACTTAATGGGATCATGTAATTGAATTTTTCGCTTGTCTACGCTGATGCCTTCGGCTTTCATTGCATCCGCGATGTGCTTTGTGGTGATGGCGCCAAACAGTTTACCACCCTCACCTGACTGTGTCTTGACGACGATTTTTTTATCGTTCAATTGAGCTGCGAGTGCCTTCGCATCCTCAAGTTCCTGAGCCTTCAAACGGGCGTGTTTATCGTTCTGCTGTTTCAATCGGTTCAGTGCCGATGGCGTTGCCTCTTCCGCCAAGTTTCGAGGCAAGAGGAAATTACGGGCGTAACCTTCGCTCACTTCCTTGACTTCACCCTGCTTGCCTTGACCTTTTACATCTTTCAGTAAGATAACTTTCATCGACATATCCCCCTTATATAGAACAACCGCTTATAACGGCAATAAACGAAATCTACATCCTCTTATCTTTATGGTAGTCTCGCGTACGGAATAGAGCAAATGCAAAAGTGCCCATACATCGGTTATTCCGTACCAAACAGCCCGTTCTTTGGCATTTGACAAAAGGAATGTGAATCAGCTCATGAGGTATACGTGTGGCTTAATCTATCGTTCTGACTTGCCCCCGACGGGGAAGGTGTACAGGTAAGATTCAAGTTGGGGAACGGCCTCCGAAAACCTCTAGTACCGATCAGAAAGGTAGCGGATGACCTCCGTCAGATCAGTATGTCGTTTGTCATCCACTTCAGCAGCGATCCTAAATGAATTCACAATTCCGTGGTCGATCCGATGCGGAGGCACACCCATTTGCACACCCAACAGGTAGGCCAAACCGACGACACCGGACAGCGCCTCTGTCAATTCACCCTCGTTGCCCGACTGGATGCTGCGCAAAACTTCAACCGCCTGCTGAACCAATTCGATACGATCATGCTCAACGGTCTGCAATTTGCGCGTTAAATCAATGTGAGATTCTACGTCGGCCACGCGTGTCCCTCCTACTCCAAGATTCCGAACATGAAACCTTCTATGGGAGTTCCACAATGTATGTACGGATTCCTGCATTAGTCTGAAACATCGGCGGACGAAGAGATGCGTGTCGCACTGCCTTGAAAGATGTCCTTGGAGTAAAAAAAGTGCACTCCAGCTTTTGCTGAAGTGCACTTTTTTATCGCTTAACAACGACCAAATGATCTCATTCGGTGCTGTATGGCATCAATGCAATTTGACGTGCACGTTTAATCGCTACCGTCACTTGACGTTGGTGACGTGCACAGTTGCCGGAAATACGCCGTGGTAAGATCTTTCCACGTTCAGTCAAGAATTTGTTCAGACGTCCAATATCCTTGTAATCAGCGTGGTCAATCTTGTCTACGCAGAATTGGCAGACCTTACGACGCTTCCCGCCACGACCTTTGCGCGGCATAAGAATCACTCCTCGTCGTTGGAAATGGTATTTTGCTTACCAACCGTACAAATCAAAAGGGCAAGTCATCTTCTGAAATGTCGATGGTTTGACTGTCATCAGCAAAAGGATCATCTTCGTACAGAGGTGCTGAACCACTATTGTTATTGGTACGTGGGCGTTGTCCCCCAGTGCTCGGTGCATTACCGAAGCCACTTTGCTGTTGTTGATCAGGACCCCTGTCCAAAAAGCGAACAGATTCTGCAACAACTTCCGCCACACGAACTTTCTGACCCTCACGGTTCTCGTAAGTGCGAATTTGCAAACGCCCGTCAACAGCTGCCAACCGGCCCTTCTGCAGATACTGCGATACGATCTCCGCCTGTTTTTGCCAGACAACAATGTTGATGAAATCCGTTTGTCTCTCACCATTTTGACCTGACCGCATCTGTCGATCCACAGCGAGTGTGAACGATGCAACAGGTGTTCCTGAATTCGTGTAACGCAACTCAGGATCTTGGGTCAAACGTCCAATTAAAATTACCCGGTTCAGCATGGTTTCCCCTCCGCGAATTACTCACCTACGCGGACTGTCAAATAACGAACGACATTGTCATCGATGCGCATAACACGTTCGAGCTCTTTAGACACGTCTGTGTCTGCCGTGTATTGAACCAACACGTAATAGCCCTCACGGTTGCCTTCGATTTCGTACGCCAAACGACGCTTGCCAATCTCTTGCAGTTCGTCAATCTGACCGCCTTGGTTAGAGATGAGCGTTTGATATTTTTGAACCAATTCCGCAGTCTGTTCAGACTCCAAAGTCGGATTCAGAATGTACATCGTCTCGTACTGACGCATACCGTGACACCTCCTTCTGGCCTATGGCCCCATCAATGGAGCAAGGATGAATTGGCAACAATGCTCATGCAATGCGCCGATTAACAATGCTAACATATCTAGCGCTTATACACAACAGAAGAATTCAAAACCATGCGCAAGAAGAATTAGACATTAAATCGGAAGTGCATAACGTCGCCATCTGCCACGACATAGTCTTTGCCTTCCAGACGAACCTTTCCATGTTCGCGAGCAACGTTGTAGCTGCCTGCTTGAATGAGATCTTCATAGCCTACCACTTCTGCACGGATAAAGCCCCGCTCGAAGTCACTGTGAATGACTCCAGCGGCCTGCGGCGCTTTCGTTCCAGCACGAATGGTCCACGCGCGAACTTCTGGTTCCCCCGCCGTGAAGTACGTACGCAGACCCAGCAATTCGTACGCGCTGCGAATGAGTTTGTCGAGACCTGCTTCAGAGAGACCGAGATCGGCTAGGAAAGCGTCTCTGTCCTCGCCTTCCAATTCTGCGATCTCGGCTTCGAGTTGAGCACTGACGACAACCACTTGAGCGTTCTCAGTCGCTGCCCTCTCACGAACCGCTTGAACGTGTGGATTTGCCGAACTGTCTGCCGCTTCGTCTTCACCGACATTTGCGACATAAAGAATCGGCTTAGTCGTGAGCAGGTGGAGGTCCTTGAGAACCTGTTGCTCATCATCCGACAGTTCAACACTGCGACCAGGCTTGCCCTCTTCCATGACTGCAGCAAGCCGCTCCAGTGCATCTGCCTCGACTTTATATTTCTTGTCCCCGCTCTTCATGTTCTTCTTGGCTCTGTCCAAGCGTTTTTGAACGGATTCCAGATCCGCCAAAATTAGTTCAAGTTCAATTGTCTCAATGTCGCGCAGTGGATCCACGGAGCCCGACACGTGCGTGATATCCCCATTTTCAAAACAACGCACGACGTGCACGATGGCGTCGACTTCGCGAATGTGACCCAAGAAGCGATTGCCGAGGCCCTCGCCTTGGCTAGCGCCCTTGACAAGTCCTGCGATGTCGACAAATTCGAACGCAGTTGGGACAATCTTTTTCGGGTGAACGATTTCGGCAAGTTTTCCCAATCGAGCATCGGGTACCTCAACGACACCGACGTTTGGATCGATCGTACAAAACGGATAATTAGCTGCTTCTGCCCCAGCCTTTGTGATAGCATTAAATAGGGTCGATTTTCCGACGTTTGGTAAACCTACAATTCCAGCCTGTAATGGCATATTGACACCTCACTACGCACCTTGCAGGATAAGTATAGATGGGACAAACGCGGACGACAACGCAACTTTGTATGCCTTGCCAGCGTATTGTATGTGTAGAGTCCAACTTGCATATGCAACGCTCACACCAATGACCCTGGCGCTCTGGATAAATTTATGCCGCATAGGAACACTAACCCAAACGGGAGGTGAGTGTAATGCTTCGTCGTCTTTTACGTCGTTTAAAGGTACGCAAGCTGAATCCAAAAGCTTTAGCGATTCAGCCTGAGGAAGCTCGCTTGCGCCGGAAGTCGAAGCCAAACTTCATGGCCTCGTAATCAACTCATAAAATGGGGCCCGCGTCAAACGGGCTCCTTTCTTTATATCGCAGCTCTGTCGCCACGTAAACGTCACGAGTGGAAATAGTGTTAACACCTGCCATATAGCGTACCCGAACAGGCGCCCAACAGAGAACTCCTAGTATCTTGTTTGCTGACAGAGAAACAAAATCATGCGAACGAGGGAACAAGAGTCCGTTCTTTACCGACCCGGGCTCCGGGCCCCGCTCCCCGCATGTCACTCCATTTTTGAAGAAGCCTCAGGAGATGTGGCTTCCACATCGCACGCACAATCGTATTGCGCCGTCTGCTGGCCGAAGTCTGCCCTTCGAGCATCCGTGAAACTATTGATGGTCACGCCTTGTCCCCACCAACCCGACTCGAGCTTCACCGTGTACGGGTGGCCACCGGTGACAATGTTGGCCGTGCAGACAACACTTGCTTTCGCATTGAAAACACGGACCGTTCCACCCTGTACAATCCCTTTTTCGCGCGCTACTTGATCAGACAATTCAACAACCGGTACGTCGATCTCCGATGCCACGGCTTCCCGCTGTGAATTCTCGTGCTTCCGCGGGTGGATCGTGAGCAATGTATACGGATATTGTTCATTGCCGTGGCCTGCAACCGGCGGAATATATGTCGCTACTGGACTATGACCGTCTTGGCCGGCAATTTCTGATGCAAACTCGAATTTCCCGCTTGGTGTCATAAACGATCCGTCCGCCCACGGTACATCCTCAATGGGCAACCGCATAAACCCGTTCGATCGCAATGTTGTCAGCGCGTGGTCATCTTCCAACATGGGCGACAGGATTCGTTCCAACCAGGTCGAGACATCCCCCTCCATCATATCCGGTCTGCCCATTGCTTCGGCGAGATCGCGGAAGATTTGCCACTCCGGCTTCGCCTCACCGCGTGGAGGCACCACTGGGCGAATGTACGAGACATATGCGTGCCACATCGTCGTGAACGTCACGTCCTCTTCTTCCATGACATTCGTACACGGTAAAAAATAGTCGGCCATTTCCGCGGTTTTCGTCATAAACGTATCGATCACGACTTTACACGGAATCTGCCCATACGCCCGCTTCAACAGTTCTGTATCTGGTACTTGCGTGAGCGGATTTGTACGAGTGACGAACATCATCCGAATGGGCGGATTCGATGCGAGTATCTCCTCGGCCTGTGTCCCGCGAAAGAACTCGCGCACATCCGCCGCCCGACGCCCCGTCAAGCTATCTTCATCAAAAAAGGATGCCATACCGCGCTGCGCGTAGTTCACGCCTCCCCCTGGCACGCCGACATTCCCTGTAGCGGCAGCCAATGCGTCAATCGCCCGAATGGCGTTGCCACCGCCCGCGTATCTCTGCATCCCGAGGCCGAGCAGGGTCGTCACAGGTCCCATCCTCCCATAAGCATCGGCAAGGCGTTCGATATCCGTTGCCGGGACGTCTGTTGTGGATGAAACAAAATCAAGCGTGTACGTATCCAGCGTTGCCGCCAACTGGTCCCAACCAATCGAACGATCTGTCAAAAAGGTCTCGCTCACATAACCCTTGTCCCGACAAACACGGAGTACACCCAAGGCCAAAATGGCATCCGTCCCCGGTCTCGGCACGACGCAAAAATCGGCGCGACGTGCAATATCTGTGGGTAACGGATTGACGACGACCAGCTTCGCGCCCCGAGCCTGAGACTGTTTAATAAATGGCATCATATGCACGTTCGTCGTCGCCACATTGCGGCCCCAGACCACAATGACTTGGCTATGGCGCACCATATCATCTGGCGCATGACTGCGAGCTTGACCAAAATCGTAGCGCTGTGCCTCGAGACCTGCTTCCCAACACAAACTGCCGACTGTTTCCGTGCATCCGCCGAGCTGATAGAAAAACCTCTGGTTGAGACTTTTGAGCACGGCGCCGGAGCCCCAGTCAAATGCATGCAAAATGGCGTGATGCCCGTCGCTTGACAGCGTCTCTTGAATCTCTGCGGCAATTTCGCGAATCGCCCTCTCCCAGGAGATTTGAACCCACTCACCGGCCACTTTCTTCATCGGGTGCAGGATCCTCTTGTCACTGTCCCGACGTTCCCCCAATCGACGTCCCCGGTTACACAGAGCCCCGCGTGTGATAGGATGGTCAGGGTTGCCATCCAATCTGATTATCTTGCCATCCTCCACCGTCGCGATCACGCTGCAACCGTCGTAGCAGTCAAGTGGACAGGCCGTTTTGATCTTCATGATTGTCCCTTCTCTCACTTGGAACAAGAACTTTGCGAATCAGCCGATCAAATCGTGCTCTGGGAATCAGCACACTGTGCCCGCACTTCTGGCACTTAATGCGAATATCCATGCCAAGCCGGATAACTTGCCACTGATTCTCACCACATGCGTGCGGCTTTTTCATTCGCACGATGTCATTCAACTGATATTCGACTGACGACACTTCTTGCACCCCCGTCCATCAAGATTTTATAAATCCCCCATGCCGTGACTGACATCTTAGCTGTGAGCACTATCTGATACACGAGTCTGCAACCAAACCGTTTGCTGTGGAAATGGAATTTCAATTCCGGCCGCATCAAACGCTTCCTTAATCCTTTGCTGAGCCTTGCGTTGAACGGCGAATTGCGTCGTTGGAGCACATTCAGCTGTTGCCCGAATCAACACATCGGAGTCACGAAGAGCTTGTACGCCGAGAACAGACACGACCCCAACAATGTTCTCTTCTTCTCCCTGCAACTCATGCATGACGTGTTCGATGGTAGCCATGGCTTGTTTCAGATTTGCACCATAAGCAACACCAATGTCGATGACCGCCATGGAGTTCGTACGCGAAAAGTTCCGAACCGTCGTGATTTGGCCATTCGGGATCACCTCTACCTCACCCGTCCAGGCTTGAACGCGCGTCAAGCGTACCCCAATGAAAATGACCGTCCCAGTAAAATTGTTGATTTGTACCGTATCGCCAACACCATACTGGTCTTCAAACAGAATAAACAGCCCTGTCAGAATGTCTTTGATGATACTTTGTGCACCAAAGCCCACAGCCAGCCCAACAATCCCAGCACCGGCTAACAGTGCAGCAATATTCACGTGAAAAGTCGACAGAATCTCAACGATGAGAAGAAAATAGACAGTATATCGAATCACGTTATCAAACAGCGATTCTAGCGTATCTTTGCGACGCTTGTCCATGCGGACTCTCTGCATGTTAAACAATCTAGCCACGATGCGCTTTGCTATGTTTATGATAATCCTCGCCAAAATTAAAAAGATGACGACTTTTACAATGTCCCAGATAATCACTTCAGCATTTGGCATGTTTTTAATAAAGTCAGCTTTTACGACGTCCCAGAAATGACCCATTCGTGTTCCTCCTCCGTAGCATTACGACCATGATAGCATGGTCCACAGAGGGGAAAGAAACTGGACAATATGTTCCAGTACGGCGAAAATGATAGATTCGTTCACGACATAGGCCATATTGTGGGCCAAGGAAACCCATGACAAGTTCGCTAAAAACCAAATCGTCGACCAGGCTACCGCGACGCCACAAGCCAATCCCGCGAGGTTGGCCAGAACTCGGTCTCCACGACCGGAAACGACACCTTCGTCGTCCCAAAAGACTTGCATGAGATATTCGATGACCATGAACAACATAAAAATGGCCCACGTCATGAGTACCGTAAGCAT
This sequence comes from Alicyclobacillus dauci, assembly GCF_026651605.1. Taxonomy (GTDB): domain Bacteria; phylum Bacillota; class Bacilli; order Alicyclobacillales; family Alicyclobacillaceae; genus Alicyclobacillus; species Alicyclobacillus dauci. The sequence goes on from NZ_CP104064.1 coordinate 4,620,077, forward strand.
ACCCTGTAATATGTGGAGTGCAATCCACTTCGGTTCCCCAGACAAACCGATGAAAGCCGGCACAGGGGGCATGACAAGTCCTGTCATGCCCACCGGATGTGTGGCGGCCTGAATTCTGTCTGTCAACCATTCGAATGTGCTTCCGCTCTCCATAAACCGCCTGGCGAACCAAGGAGAAATATGCGTGGCTACAAACAAGGACGTCAACATCGCTGCGACGTAAAGAAGGGCCCGCTCAGCCGTTCTCGCTCGTACCCAAACCCACACCCAAAACACTTCACCCAACAGAATCACATCTATCAAGTTTGTCTCCCCTTTTTTCGTCGCGATCACCGGACAGGTATAGTTGATGCTACGCCTACGTATACTGGGAATATTCCGTCGTAGGGGGATATCCCGTTGAAAAATAGCAAAACGGACACAACAGTAGTTCCAGCGGGAGGGCTCATTGGGAGAGTCTCGTTTGATGAAGAGGGCGCAGCTCGCAAACTTGAATCACTCTTGGACGTTGGACTCGGTCACATCCAGCAATCGCAAGTGCTCATCGTGTGTGTTGGTACGGATCGATCCACTGGTGATGCATTCGGACCTATCATTGGGTCCCGGTTGAAAGAGATGCCGCGAATCCCTGGAGTCGATGTTTTAGGTACGCTGGACGAGCCAGTACACGCGGTCAACCTAGTGTACACACTTGAGAGCATTAAGGAACGGTATCGAACACCACCGTTCATCATTGCACTCGATGCGTGCCTTGGTAAGTTCGATCACGTCGGACAGATTTCAGTTGAAAATGGTCCACTCCGTCCAGGGGCTGGTGTGAAAAAGAGCTTGCCGGAGTTTGGGGATTTGACATTGACGGGCATCGTTAATGTGAGTGGATTTATGGAGTACTTCGTTTTGCAAAACACAAGACTGAGTATCGTCATGCGAATGTGCGAAACCGTCGTGAACGCTTTGAGAGGCAGTTTGCATAAGCATCACTTTCGACAGACCATGCGAATGGGCATTTAAAAAGCGGAGACAAATTCATCTCCGCTTTACCCTTAGCTCATGGACTTAACTTCGTATGGATGATTTCCTTTGCGGAGCGAGGCTTTAATAACTGCTTTTTCTTCCGTGGTTAAGAGATAGTTGGAATCTCCTTTGTTAACAGGTTTGCCGTACGTGACAGAATCATCTCGCCCATAGATAGACGTCAGCACAACTCCGTCTCCTTCTTCATCGAGCAGGGCGACGGAGTAACTCAGGTCACTACCCACTTCCGCGAAGGCATTGTACCGCTGAATTTGGGGTGTTGAGACCTTTCTCTTCATCTCGTCTTCAAGTTGCTGCAAAGCCTGTTCCGTCTCCATGACTTGATGGCGAATGGAGGCAACAGCCTGTTTGGTGCTCGCAAACACTTCCTCGAGATCTGCTGTCGTGCTGATGTCTTTCCACTGTTGCAAACGTCTTTTCATGCGGCGATTGCCAGACACGGCAACAATGGCGAGGATGAGACAGATGATGGATAGAACCGCCGAGGCTACGGCTATGTACAAAGTATAGTGGGCTAACGTTTGAAAAATCATCGAGCCATTTCGTCCTTTCCCGCAACAATCCTCGTGACTAGTATAGCGTCAAACCGGCAGAGAACATCCGCCAAATTTTACTGTTTGAAAAGTGTTCATGAAAATACATGAAACCAATGAACAAAATGCGGCTGTAAGGCCTTAATAACAGGTGCAATGACGATGGCGGGCAATAAATTCGCCACATGAATTTTGTTCAATCCGTACATGTTAAAACCAATGGCAACTATCATCAGTCCGCCCGTTGCCGTAATGCACGAAATCACTGCAGCATCGTTCAAAACACTGCCAGCCATGTGGGATACCAACGCAATGGTACCTTGATACAGGAACACAGGGATTGCTGCGAGGCCAACGCCAAAACCTAAAGTCGTGGAGAAAACAATGGCCGAAAACATATCCAAAATGGATTTAGCAAAAAGTGTTTTGTGTGAACCGTCGAGTCCATCTTGAATGGCTCCAACAATCGCCATGGAGCCGATACAAAAGAGGAGACTGGCGGAGACAAAACCTTCCGCTATTGGTCCTTTGTATACCCGTTGCAGGCGACGTTCAATCCACTTTCCAAACCGCAAGAGTCCATCATCGATGTTCACCCATTCGCCAATTACAGCACCGATGACGATACTGATGATGATGATCAAGATATCCGAACCATCTCCGAGTGCCATGCTTACACCAATCAGCATGACGCACATGGCCAACCCTTTCATGACGGTATCTTTCATTCGGTCCGGGATTCTCGGTAGGGCCAACCCAATCAGCGTACCGAAGAGAATGGCGACCGAATTAACGATTGTCCCCAAAAGAAACATCATTACACCATCCTACTGAATGTTGGACAACATCAAATGCATGATACGTTCGAGATCTTCTTCCGAAAAATATTCAATTTCGATCCGACCGCGTTTCTTTCCGTGTTGAATTCGCACGGATGTACCTAAATATTGCTGAACCTGTTCCTCATAGCGACGATAGGACGAGGGAAGCACTTTCGTTTGTGTTTCACGTGAAACAGTCCTTTTCGGTTCGTAAATGACCGTCTCCAACTTACGAACACTCCACTCCTCTTCAACTGTTTGATTGGCAAGGAGAATTTGTCGTTCTTTATCCTCTACGGAAAGCAAGGCACGAGCATGCCCCATGGTCAATGTTCCACGTGAAACCATGTCGCGGATCGCCACCGGAAGGTTCAAGAGGCGTAGCATATTCGCGACATGACTGCGACTTTGTCCTACTCTCTGCGCTAATTCATCCTGAGTGAGCTCACATTTTTCGATCAAATTTGCATATGCATCTGCAACTTCGATCGGGTTTAAATCTTCCCGCTGCAGATTCTCAATGAGCGCAATCTCCATTAACTTAACGTCAGTCAGGTCGCGAACGACCGCTGGCACGACTTGTAGTCCAGCAAGCTTCGCAGCACGATAACGACGCTCTCCTGCAACGATATCGAACCCACGCACTTCACTTTTACGCACAATGAGGGGCTGAATGACGCCGTGTTCCCGAATCGATTGAGAGAGTTCATGGAGTTTTTCCTCATTGAACACACGGCGTGGTTGATAAGGATTGGGGCGCAAATCACGTACATCGACCGATACGACAAAATCGTTATCTGACACATTCAACTGTGGGATGAGTGCATCCAGACCACGTCCAAGACCACGTTTACTCAAGTCCCATCACTTCCTTGGCTAATTCCATATAGGATTCCGCCCCGCGTGACTTTGGATCATAGTGGATAATGGGTTGACCATGACTCGGAGCCTCACTCAATCGGACGTTTCGTGGAATGATTGTCTGATACACCTTGTCGCGGAAGAACTTCTTTACGTCTTCAATAACCTGTAAACCAAGGTTTGTACGTGCATCAAGCATCGTCAAAACAACACCTTCCACTTCGAGAGAGGTGTTCAAATGTTTCTGTACCAATCGGATCGTATTCAGCAGTTGGCTCAATCCCTCGAGTGCATAGTACTCACATTGAATTGGGATAAGCACCGAATCAGCGGCTGTCAGCGCGTTGACAGTAAGCAATCCAAGGGACGGCGGGCAATCGATGACAATATAGTCGTATTGCGAACGCATCGTCTGTACTGCGCGGCGTAGTCGAACTTCACGCGAAATGGTTGGAACCAGTTCAATTTCCGCACCCGCAAGTTGAATCGTCGCAGGCAGTAAGGATAGGTTGTCCAACCCGGACGGCATGACGGCTTCCGACATGGACACGTCGTTAATGATCACGTCATATACGCAGTATTTCACATCAGCTTTGTTGATTCCTACTCCAGATGTGGTGTTTCCCTGTGGATCTATATCAATAAGAAGCACCCGCTTATCCAGCGTTGCCAAACACGCACCGAGGTTGACTGCAGTTGTCGTCTTTCCCACGCCACCTTTTTGGTTCGCTATGGCGATTACTCGGGCGTTGGACACGGACAGTCCTCCTTAACTAAAACATGGCGTCCTTAAAAGGCTATTCTCCATTGTACTTCAAATGGGGAAGCAGTGGGTAAAAGAATTCGTCGGTTTTGCACAATCTTTTCGACAAGCTCTCAAACAAAAAAAGCGACCCCTGGCCGCTTCATATAGGAGGTAATAATCTGAATGACGCTAAGAGTTCGATGGGATATTCTGTTTTGGAACTTTGATAGTAAATTGATAAAACTCTTCTTCGTCGGCCTCTTCGTACACAACCTGAAGCCCGGTACTCTCTATCATCTCAAGCGATTGTCGAATGGTATTGACGGCGAGCCGCACGTCCTTCGACAAACCTTTTCGTCTCGCGCGACCCCGTTTTTGACCGTCTTGTTCCATACCGGTCAGTTTCGCCTTGACGCGCTCTTCCATTTGTTTGACGTTCCATCCTTTGTCGACGCACTCGTGGAGCAACTCAATTTGGAGTTCTTCAGAAGAAATGGCCAACAAGGCACGAGCATGGCGCTCCGTGATGGATTTGGTCAACAATGCATTCTGGACAGCTTCTGGCAGATTTAGCAGACGCAACTTGTTGGCTATGGTCGATTGCCCTTTACCCAGCCGCTGCGCCAAGCTTTCCTGAGTGAGGCCATGCAACTCAAGAAGCTGCTGGTACGCAACGGCTTCCTCGATCGGCGTCAGCCCTTCACGCTGCAAATTTTCAATGAGCGCCGCAGAAGCTGTCTGCGCATCATTCATCTCACGAACGATAGCCGGAATAGTTGTCCAACCAAGATGCCGCACAGCCCGAAGGCGGCGCTCACCTGCAATCAATTCATACTCTCGGTCTTTCTTACGAACGACGATCGGCTGGATGACCCCATGTGTATGAATGGTCTTTGCAAGCTCTTCAATAGCCTCTTGGTTAAATATAGTCCGTGGTTGATATGGGTTCGATACAATTTCATTCACGGGTATCTCCACAACTTGAGCCTGTGTACTGTTGTTGGGATTTCCGGAATCGCGCAGATTAATAAACCGTCCCCACGCTTCTTTCATTCTTACCCCTCAATTCTCCACTGAACGAACGGATCTCGACACTGTTCTCTCGATTTCACCACGAACACCCCTATTTCCTTCATGGTGACAAACGTTTTCAAGAAATTACATAATTATGTCGTGATCGACAAGACTCGACAGCTTATATAGGTATCTGTAGCCCCCGCATAGGAAGGGGATTCAGGTCGGATTTCAGTTTCAAATCTACAGCGGCTTTCGTTGAGGAACCCCCGCTTTGCGTGGATATGTTTCCGGAACAGGCGCCGACTGCTCAAATACAACAATGGTTCGCGAACCCATTGATTTTGGCAGCAAATATGTATGAGCATCCATCAACTTAGCCCGAAGCTTTGCCGCAGCACGTTCTCCATCTTTCCGTTCATCGTCGAATCCAGGACCCTTGTAAGAAAACCCACGGCCACCGGGACGCAAAAACGGACACATCAATTCCATGAGAATATTTAACCGCGCGACCGCGCGGGAGACAACTATATCGAATTGCCCCCGGTATGCGGGATTGCGCGCGAGATCTTCAGACCGGGCATGCACGAAGGTTACATTTTGCAAGCCAAGCTCATCTTTCACGGCCTGTAAAAACGTGATTCGCTTCTGCAGTGCGTCACAGAGAACAAATTCCATGTTAGATTCGACGATTGCAAGCGGGATTCCTGGAAAGCCGGCACCCGTACCCACGTCAATAACCCGGGTGCCCGTCTTCGCGACTTCCTGCCACTGCGACACAGTGAGGACGGCGAGGCTGTCGTAAAAGTGCTTCACGTAAACCTCTTCCTCTTCTGTGATGGCCGTTAAGTTCATCCGTTCGTTCCAATCCACGAGCAAGGAGCGATAACGATCTAATTGAAGAAGCTGTTCCTCTGTGAGTACCCGTGGCCATTGTATGTCAACCATTCGCTACCTTCCCTCGCCAAGCCTCCATGTACACCAACAGAATAGAGATGTCGGAGGGTGTCACACCCGCTACACGCGAGGCCTGACCCACCGTGCGCGGACGAATTTTCGTCAGCTTCTCACGAGCCTCCATGGCTAGGCCGGATATCTGGTAAAAATCGAGATCCTCCGGAATCAGCTTATGCTCAAGCCGTTTCTGTCTGTCGATAACCTGTTCCTGCTTTTGGATATATCCAGCATACTTAGTCTGAATTTCTACTTGTTCGACGACCTCTGCATCCAACTCGACTCCGCCCGTCGGATCCAACTCAGTAACTTGCGCATACGTGAGCTCCGGTCGACGCAAAAGTTGCTCCAACGTGATGCCGTCTTCCACCGGTTTCGATCCGAACTCTGTGAGCTTCGGATTCGCCATACTCGGCTTGACCCGCGTTCTGCGAAGCCGTCCGATTTCCGCTTCGATCCCGGCACGCTTTTTCATGACTCGATCATACATCGCCCGCGGCAACAATCCAATGTCGTAGCCCGTCTCCATCAGGCGCAAATCCGCATTGTCGTGCCGGAGCAAAAGGCGGTATTCCGCACGAGACGTGAGAAGGCGATATGGTTCGTTGGTGCCTTTCGTGACGAGATCGTCAATCATGACGCCGATATACGCATCCGATCGCGCCAGAACCACAGGCTCCTGCCCCTGCACTTTCCGGGCTGCGTTGATACCCGCCATGATACCTTGGCCGGCTGCCTCTTCGTATCCAGATGTACCGTTGATTTGCCCAGCTGTGAACAACCCTGAGACAAGCTTCGACTCCAGACTGGGCCACAACTGCGTTGGTACGATAGCATCATACTCAATGGCATAGCCAGGGCGGAGCATTTCCGCGTTCTCCAAGCCAGGAATCGTATGAAGCAACGCCAATTGGACATCTTCCGGCAAACTGGTGGAAAGCCCCTGAACGTACCATTCAGACGTGTTCGGTCCTTCCGGTTCCAGGAAGATCTGATGGTTCGGCCGATCCCGGAAGCGAACCACTTTATCCTCGATAGACGGACAATAGCGCGGACCCGTTCCCTTGATTTCACCGGAGAACATGGGCGCTCTATCTAGGTTCTCCAAAATAATCGAGTGACCATCCTCAGTCGTGCTCGTCAACCAGCACGGTACTTGATCGCGTGGTTGTGTGTCGGGATCGAACGAGAAGTGCTTGGGCACAGGATCGCCAGGCTGAGCAATGAGCTTGCTGAAGTCGATGCTATTGCGATTAATTCGCGGCGGCGTCCCCGTCTTAAAGCGAACGAGCGTAAAACCAAGCTCAAGCAAGCTATCAGAGAGCTTAATGGACGGCATTTGGCCGTTCGGCCCACCTTCGTACGACACGTCTCCGATGAAGATCCGACCGCGCAAATACGTACCCGTTGTCAACACGACGGCCCGTGTGTGGAACTCCTGGCCACTTTTCGTAACAACTCCGGTCACGCTGCCGTTTTCTGTCAGCAGTTCCTCAACCATCGCTTGCTTGACATCGAGATTCTCCTGTCGCTCCAGTGTCCATTTCATGTTCAATGCGTAATACGCTTTGTCAGCTTGCGCCCGGAGCGCCTGGACAGCTGGACCTTTTCCAGTATTGAGCATGCGCATTTGGATATACGTCGCATCCGTGTTGCGACCCATTTGCCCGCCGAGTGCATCGATTTCACGAACGACGATCCCTTTTGCAGGGCCGCCAATGGAAGGATTACATGGCATATAGGCGATGGTGTCCAAGTTAATTGTCAGAAGCAAAGTCTTACAACCCATGCGAGCGGACGCAAGCGCTGCTTCACAGCCCGCGTGACCCGCACCAATGACAATGACGTCGTACTGTCCCGCAAAAAACCGCATTAAAATTCACCCCACTTGCATGATTTTCTATTTTCCAAGGCAGAACCGCGAGAAGATCTCGTCCAGCAAATCCTCGCCGGTTTCCTCGCCGATAACTAACCCTAATTCTTCATAAGTCGACTGCAAAGCAACTGCAATTAGGTCTAGTGTAGCACCCGCATCGGCTGCGTCCATAGCGTTGATAAGATCCGTTCTTGCCACTTCTAGTAAATTCTTTTGCCGGGCGTTTGTCATATACGTACTGTCGCGTTCAATGGATACGTCCGCCTGAATTACCCGGGCAATGTTGTTCTCCAATTCCGTAATGTACATTTCTTCCTTCGCGGAAATTTGCACAACGGCAGCTGCCGAATAATTGGAAAGCCATGTTTCGAAGGCGGGATCGATCCCTTTGTCTACTTTATTCACAACAAAAATCCGCCTCACGGCTTTGGTGTCTTCAATCATTGCATCGTCCTCCGCCGTTGGCGGCACGCTTCCGTCGAGAACGACCAACACAAGTTCTGCGTCCTCAATGGACTGGCGCGACTTGTCCACGCCAATTCGCTCAACGATATCTTCCGTCTCCCGAATTCCCGCTGTATCCACAAGCTTGAGAGGAATTCCGTGCACGTTAACGTACTCTTCAAGAACATCTCGAGTCGTACCGGGGATGTCCGTGACAATCGCCCGATCACTGCGCAACATCGCATTCAGGAGCGACGACTTACCGACATTCGGCCGACCAACAATCGCCGTGGCAATGCCGTCTCGCAAAATCCGTCCAACGTTCGCACTGGCGATCAGTTTATCTATTCGCTGCAGCAAGCTGGCACCCGTCTCCAATACCTGTCGACAAGCGACGTCCTCGACATCGTGCTCGGGATAATCGATGGTTACCTCTACATGAGCCTGCAAAGCGATGAGCTCCTTGCGCATGGCGCGGATTTCGTCACGAAATCGACCCTTCACCTGTTGCAAAGCTACTTTCCCAGCGAAATCTGTCTTCGCTCGAATGAGATCCATGACGGCTTCCGCTTGGGAGAGATCGATGCGACCATTGAGAAACGCTCGCTTTGTAAACTCACCTGGCTCAGCCATCCGAGCACCGGCTGCCAGAACGGCTTCGAGCACGTTTTGAACTAACTGCACTCCGCCATGCACCTGTAATTCCACAACATCCTCGGCCGTATAACTGTGGGGGCCCGGCATCCACAAAATCAACCCTTCGTCAATGACATCGCTCGACGCAGGGTGAACGACTTGTCCGTATATCACCTTCCGGTCACCTTCAAAGTGCACTGACTTGCCACTCTTCGTCCGAACAATTCTCTCACAGACCTGTGCAGCGCTCGGTCCGCTGACGCGGACAACGCTGATGCTCGCCTCACCTAGTGCCGTAGCAATGGCCGTAATGGTGTCAAAATCCATTGCTGTACCTCCTTTCTTACGTTGTTCCTTTCTGCGTCGCTGTACAAAAAGACAACCCTCCTCCGGTAGAGAAGGGCTTGTTCGATGTTGTTTTGACTTACAGCTATCCCATCAAGCCCCGCACAGGGACGTGACATACACACAATACCCAAACTCAAGACGTCCGATAACTTTGTCGTTTGGGTGCGATTTTCACCTTGCGGTAAGGGTCTTGTCCTTCGCTCAACGTCGTGATATCCACTCTCGACTGCAAATACGAATGAACCCATTTCCGATCCGCTGCCGACATGGCATCCAACGTCACGGCTCGCCCAGTCCGTACTGCTCTGTCCGCAGCTTGATCTGCCACGCGCCGCAAATTTTCTCTCCGTCGTTTGCGATAGTCTCCTGCATCAAGTGAGAACTTTACAAAACCCTCATATTCGCGGTTGGAGACGATGTTCACCAAGTATTGAAGCGAATCCAGAGTCGATCCATGGCGACCAATCACTATCGGCAATACATCGTCACTGCAGTGAATGTTGACGAGAAATTCCGCATCGGTTTCTGTGTCACGTTCAATCGATGCTTCTGCTCGTACACCCATCCGCTCCAGAACTTTCTCGGTAAAATCCTTTGCCATTTCTTGAGGCGTCTGCTGAACAATCACTTCTACTTCAGCATCTTTTCCACCAAAAAAGCCAAACAGACCTTTAACCGGCTCCGAGATCACACGCACCTGCGCCTGCGATCTCGGTACGCCTAACCTGACGAGTGCTGATGTGACCGCTTCTTCCACGCTTCGACCCGTAACCACTAATCGCTTCATCTGGTCTCTCCTTCAGTCGCGATGACCTATTCGTCGCTGCGACCGTCCGACGACGGGTTGTCCTGTTCCTTCTCTGGTGTGGTCGCCGATGGTGAATTTGTCTTCGGTTTCGTCGACTTCGGTTTCGCAGACTTGGTTCCTTGCGTTTTCTTGTTTGAAGAACTGTTCTTGTTTGAAGAGCTGGCTAGCTTCTTTTGACTCTCGCTCCCATTCCCAGACCGGGGTGACTTTCCTGATGCCCCCGAGCGAACGGGACGTGCTCCAGCCGTTGCCGCACCATCTGCTGGCGGCGTCGCTTTACGCGTCATAAATACATACGTTTGCAATGCCGTGAACACGTTCGTGTAAACCCAGTACAGTACCAAACCGGCAGGCAAGCGCGCTCCGATGAAAATGATAAATAGCGGCATGATAAACAAAATCGCCCGCTGCTGTGATGGCTGGTTTTTCATGCTCAGCCACGATGACCAGAACGTTGTAATACCGGCTACAACAGGCAGAATGTAGTGCGGGTCATGACTCCCAAGTGGGAAAATGCCGAGAAACGTGCTTTCGTGCAGACCCATATTACCCATGATCGCGCCGTACAGTGCGTAAAGAACGGGCAGCTGAATCACCATCGGCAAACAACCTGCAGCTGGATTGGTCCCCGCCTCTTGATACAGCCGCATCGTTTCTTGCTGAATCTTTTGGTTGTCACCCTTGTACTTCGAACGGATTTTCTGCATTTCCGGCTGTAATTCCATCATCATTTTTTGATAACGGAGTTGTCGGATAAACAGAGGCAAAATAATCAAGCGCACGATGATGGTGACGACTAGAATTGCAAGACCGTAACTGCCTCCGAACAGATGCGCGAAGTAATCAATAACGTCTGAAATGACTTTGAGAATGGAACCCCAAAAATTAGGCGGCCAATGACCTGGCTTCGATGGATACATACCACAGCCGGTCAGCGCAACAACCAGCACTGAACTTAAAAGCCACGTCCATCTTCGTCTCGTACGTTTTGACTCCAAAACTGTAATCCCCCTACTTCAGTTGCGGTACCTCATCGACCCCGCCAGGGTGCCAAGGACCACATTTCGCCAACCTCTTCACTGTCAGCCATCCACCCTTCATTGCCCCAAACCTCGTGATGGACAATAGTGCGTATTCCGAGCACGTCGGTACAAAACGACAACTAGGGGGTTTTAATGGAGACACGTATCTTTGGTAGAAGCGGATGAGCAAAAGCAGCAAAATCCGCACGATACCTTTCACCTCGTCCAATCATAACACGACTTTAGCCTTCTGCAGGAGTTTCATAACATCCCGCAACAATTCATCATAAGAAGCCAGAGCCGCATCTTTTCGGCACACAACAACAATATCTATATGCTTGTCCACTAACATCGGCAAGAGCGATTGAAACACGGCACGCAGTAACCGCTTAACCCGGTTGCGAACAACCGCATTGCCAACCTTCTTGCTGATGGAAAATCCCACGCGAAAAGAACCTAGACGATTGTCGCAATAATACAATACCAATCGCCCAGTCGCAAACGACTTTCCGCGTCGAAACACACGTCGAAAATCGCGGTTGTCTTTTAATCGGTATTCACTTTGCAAAACACAGTCGCCCTCTTCCGCGAAAAACCAACAAAATTCATCAAAAAAGGCCACGAAACGTGGCCTTACGCTGATAAAACTTTACGCCCGCGCCCGCGGCGCGCTTTAAGTACCCGACGACCATTTTTTGTCGCCATGCGTTGGCGAAATCCGTGGTTCTTTTTCCGTTTACGTACATTCGGTTGATAGGTCGGTTTCATCAGGACACCTCCCTTTTAGACAGACGCACCAAAGAATAACCGATTTTTTTCTATATGTCAAACTGATCATTTTTCTGATCATTTTTAAACAATCCACATGTGGACAACTTTCTCAGGTGAATTTCTCTCTCCCCCTGTTTTGACAATTATCCACACACTTAGACACATTTCCACATGTGGATACATTCCATTTTGGCCATGATGTTTCTTCTGTGGATAGTTAAATCGACATTGCTCGACTTGCTGATTTTCTGGTAAGATAGTCGTCGCAATCATCCACAACGACTGTGTATATCATTATCATATCCACAAGTTTATCCACACGCTGTGGATAACGTTTCCCACATATCCTGCACATGTGTATTCTCCAGCTAAAAACTATCCACAACGCGGGTGCGGGAGTGGTTTACGTCACGTTATCATGTGATTTTCCCAGGCTATGCAACGTCGTCTCTTACGCTTTTTCATTTAGGAGGGCCAGCAGTTC